>DASVCP010000097.1:0-12129 GCA_036381555.1 Gammaproteobacteria bacterium | reverse complement strand
GGAACACCGGGTTGGCGCCGGCCACCCGTTCCGGACGCACCGCTTCGACAATGGCGTCGAACGACAGATCGGCGTGGGCGAACGCATCCAGCGCCGATGCACGCGCCTGCCGGAGCACTTCGCGAAAGGTCGAATCCGCCTGCAATTGGGTTCGGATCGGCAGCGTATTGGCAAGCACGCCGATCAGGGCCTGCGATTCCTCGACCTCGCGGCCGGATACCGGCGATCCCAGCACGATGTCGGTCTGCCCCGTGTAGCGATAAAGCAACAGCGTAAACAGGGACATGAACACGTTGAACGGCGTTGCGCCTTCCTGCCGGCCCAGCTCGCACAGTCGCTGGAATTTTTCATAGGACATGATCAGTTGCCGGATCGAACCCGCACCCGACGATTGTTCGGGCCGGGCGCGGTCGCGCGGCAAATCCAGCAGCGCCGGAATTCCCTCAAGATAGTCACACCAGAACCGCTTCTGTTCGGCCCCAAGTCCGGCTTCGATCCGGCGATTGTTCCAGATACTGTAATCGGCATACTGCACGGGCAACGGCGTCACCCGCGGCCCGCCCTTGCGCTTCGCCTCGCCGTAATAGCCGAAAAACTCGCGGACAAACACGCCCAACGACCAGCCGTCGAAGGCGATGTGGTGCACATTGATCAACAACAGCGCATTGTCGTCGGCGACACGGATCAGGCTGATGCGCCACAAGGGACCGTTGCGCAGATCGAAAGCGACATTGGCTTCTTCCAGCACGACTTGCCTTATCCGTTCCTCACGGGACATCGAATCTTCCTCCAGCGAGGCGCGCAGGTCGCGTGTGTACAGCACCTTTCCCGCCCGGGGAAGGATCTGTTGTCGCGGCTCACCCTCCTCGTTTTCACTGAAAACCGTGCGCAGCATTTCATGCCGCTGCTCCATCGCCGAGACCGCTGCCTGCAATGCGTCCTCGTCGAGTTTGCCGGTCAACCGGAACAGACTGGCCAGGTTGTAAGCGGTGTTTGCCGGATCGAGGCTGCTCAGTATCCACAACCTCCGTTGTGCAGGCGAGAGGGGCGCGGGCGCCGCGGAATCTTCTCGCGGTGGGATGACCTGCTGCTTCGCCCCGCCGGAGGCGCCCCTCATCAACGCTTTCAGGCGGGCGCGCTGCTCGGCGCTCAGTGAAGAGTTTTGTTTAAGTTCCGCGCTCATGCTTTTTCCTCGATACCCGTTTGTTCCTGTTGTCTTGCGGATGCACCGCTTTCGATTTTGCCCATCAGATTGTTCAGTTCCTCGCTGGCCTGCGACAACCGTTCTTCCAGATGGTCGATCAGTTTGTCGGCGATGGTCGCGATACTGGCGCCCCGCAACAGTTCCACGATCGCCACACTGGCGCCGAGAGAACGTTCGATGCGGTTTTTCAGCTCCATGGCCATCATTGAATCCAGGCCCTTGGTATTCAGTGGTTCGCCGCAACCGAGCCTGCTGATATCGATTCTCAACACCCTACAGGCCAGCGACGCCAAATGCCGTTCGAGCAGCGATCGGCGCTGCGGCAGGTCGGCGAGCGACATGTAATCCAGCAGAAAGTCGTCCTGTTCACCGTCAGCCGCTTCCGCCGCGCCGGTTTCGGCTTCATCCTGTTCGGCCAGCAATTCCTCCAGATAGGCCGGCGGCTTCTGGAAACCGGTGGAAGCCACCGTGCGCCAGTCGGCGGCCACGACCACCGCCTGAGCGGTGCGTTCACCCAACAACATGCCGAAGGCTTCCAAGCCTTGCGCCGTGGTCATGGCGTGGAAACCGCGGCTGCGGAAAAAATCCACCAGGTTGAGATCGGCCGCCATGCCGATTTCGCCCCACGGTCCCCAGTTGATACTCAATCCGCCGTGACCGGCGGCATGCCGCCAGTGCGCGAAAGCATCCAGGCACGCATTCGCCGCGGCATAGGCCGCCTGACCGTCCGAGACCACCACGGAAGCAATCGATGAAAACAGTACGAAGAAATCCAGTTCGCGCTCGGCGAACACCCGGTGCAGGCACACCGCGCCGTTGACCTTCGGCCGCAGGGTCACCCGGAGTTGTTCGGCGCTCATCTCATCGATCAGCTTGGGACTGGCCACGCCGGCGGCATGGATCACGCCCCGGATCGTTGGGCGGCTTTCACCTTCATAAGCGTCGACGAAATCGCGCAACTGCTCGAAATCGGCGATGTCGAGGGCGGCAACGGTTACCGAGGCGCCCAGCGACTCCAGTCTGCGCAAAGCCGAAACTCTTTGGCGGGCGGGATGGTCCGCAGTCAGCGCCGCCCATTCACGGCGCGGCGGCAATTCACTGCGGCCGGCCAGAATCAGGTGCCGCGCGCCGCGGCCGATCATCCATTCGGCGGTAACCAGGCCCAACGCCCCCAATCCGCCGGTAATCAGGTAACTCACGTCCGGACGGAACGCGGGGGCGACCGGCAAGCGCAATTCATTGCAGGACTTGAGACGCGGCACATACCGGATGCCGAGACGATAGGCCACCTGGTCTTCGCCGTCGCCATTGAGAATTTCGATCGCCAACTTACCCGCGGTCTGCGGGTGCGAAGGGCGGTCAATGTCGATAATGGCTTTCCAGAGATCGCGGTATTCGATCTGCCCGGCCACTCTGGCCAGACCCCACAGCGACGCTTGCAATACGTTCGAGCGCTCCGCGTCATCGTTAACCGGCTGGGCATTCGACGTCACCGCCCAAAGCGCGGGCGGCGTCTTTTGCCGTAACCGGCCGAGCGACTGCACCAGGTGCAGAAAACCGGTGCAGATACGCTCCAACAGCGCTTCGGCATTGCCGAAGTCCTCATTCGTTCCTTTTTCACATGCAGCCGGCCATAAATACACCACGCCCCGTATGGGATCGGGATAACGCGACTGCACATGCTCAAACAAGCGGGTGAAATCGTCGGCGGAACCCGGCGACACCGTATACCCCCTCTCGGTCACCGCGAACGTGTCGCCGCGATGTACCGATACAAACTTGCGCGCCTGCCCCTTCAAGCCGGACAGCAATGCGCGTTCAAACACATCGTTGTCGCCGAACACCAGCCAGACGCCGCCGGCGGGCAGGGTTTGCTGCGAAACCTCCAGCGGCCGTTCCCGCCAGTCCATTCTATAAAGGTGTTGCGGACGGGTTTCCATTTGCGCGTTGCCGTTGCCGAACGAGCGCGCCTTGCATCCTTCGATGCACAGTAATACGCGGCCGTCATGGTCCAGCAGGTTGATATCGCACACCAGTTCATCGTCGCTTAGCTTGAGCAACCGCGCGTGTATCCATTTGGCCTTGTCGAAACCGCCGTGCACTTTCAACCGCTGCAACGATACCGGCATATAAACTCTCGGCGGCGCAGAAGACTCGGCCTCGATGGGCAACGTGGCCGCCATGGTTTGCAGGCAGATATCCAGCAGTACGGGATGTATTCGATAATCATCCAGTTGTCCGGCGACAGTCTCCGGAAGCGCCACCTGTGCCAGCACTTCGTTGCTTCCCTGTTGCAGTTGCCCGATACCGCGGAAAAGCGGACCGTATTCCAGGCCCAGATTCTTGAAGTGCCGGTAACATAGATCCTGATCGACCGATCGTTGACAGCGCGCGGCGATGGTTGCCGGCGTTTCCGCCGCCCGTCCGTTCGAATGCCGCAACAGAATGCAGCCTTCGGCATTGACCCTCCACTGCGCTTCGGGCCGGCCATAATCGCGGCTGCATACCTGGAAATTTCCATCTTCATGGTTGAAGACCAGCCGCACGCTCACCGGCCGGTCCTGCTCTATGTACAGTGCTTTGCGAAAACGAATGTCGGTCAGTTCCACCGCTCCGGTTTCGCCGTACAGCTCGCGCGCCGCCGCCAAAGCCATTTCCATGTACCCGGCCCCGGGGAACACCACCGCACCCTGAATCCGGTGATCGGCCATGTAATCCAGGCCGGCGTAATCCAGGTCGGTTTCCCAGGTGGGAACCGGTGTGTTGAGGCGCCGCGCCAGAATCGGATGAGCGCTGCGCGCAAGCCGGGCATCGTGCAGGGCTTCCGGCTCACTCCAAAAGGATTGATGTTGCCAGGGATACGTCGGGTAAGACGTAAATGCCGGGTTGACCACCTCGGCATAGACAGCTCTCCAGTCTATATCGAAGCCGTGGGTATAAAGCGCGGCCAGCGTGGTGAGGATCGTTTCCTGCTCCGGTTGCCCCCGGCGCAATGAGTGCCAGCAGTGACCGGGCAGCTGCAGGTGATCCAACGTCTCCTTGATGGAACCGGACAGCACCGGGTGCGCGCCGATCTCAAGAAACGCGCGCTGCCCCGAACCGGCCAACCTGGCAATCGCCGGGAAAAACCGCACGGGCTCGCGCATGTTGAGAAACCAGTAGCCGGCGTCCAGCTCGGTGCCGGCGACTTCCTCGCCGGTCACGGTCGAATACAGTTTCACTTCGGCGACACGCGGACATATATGCGCCAGGCTGTCCATGAGCTCCTCTCGCAAGCCGTCCATGACATGGCTGTGATACGGAACATTGACGCGCAATACCTTGGCGAAAATGTCGGTGTTTTCCAGTCGCAGGCGCAGTTGCTCGATGCTTTCGTTGTCACCGGCGATCGTCAGCGCCGTGGGGCTGTTGATTGCGGCAATGGACAATCCCGCACCGCTTTCGGCAATCAAGGCCTCGGCTTCCTCTAAACCCAGACCCACCGCGATCAGTTTGCCCTGCCCCGTGGTCTTCTGTTGCAGGCGGCTGCGATGCAATACCACATCGATCGCATCTTCAAAACTCAACGCGCCGGCCACGTAGACCGCCGCCGGCTCCCCGGCGCTGTGGCCCACCACCGCCGCGGGGCGCATTCCCCAGGAACGCCACAGTTCCGCCAGACCGACCTGTACGGCGAAACTTGCCGGCTGCGCCACCTGCGTTTCTTCCATCCGCGAGGCGTCTTCGGCCTTGAACAGCTCGTCGCGCAACGACCAGCCGGCGACTTGCTCGAAACGCTCGCAGACACGGTCGACTGCCTGGCGAAACACCTTTTCGGATCGATACAATTCCTGGCCCATGCCCCACCATTGCGGGCCCATGCCGCTGAATACCCAGGTCTGTTCCAGTGCGTCGCCGCCCGCCTGCCGCCCGTCGGATTCGTTAAGCACTACACCCGGACGTTGCTCGCCGACGGCGACCGCCTTGAGCGCGTCAACCAGGGTTTCGGGATCGTTCGCAACCACCGCGCCCCGCGACGGATGATGTTCGCGCCGGACGCCGATGGAATGGGCAAACGATGACAACGCCTGTTTGGAGACGAGGTTTTCCAGATAAACGCCACAAGCCGCGGCGGTTTCCCGCAGCGCGCCTTCCGAGCGCGCCGACAAGGGAAGAATATAAGCTGCCCGGGAGTCGCCGCTTTCACATTCGGTGGCGGAAACCGGCTCGGCCGCCTGCAACACGACATGGGCGTTAGTGCCGCCAAAGCCGAAGGAATTGACGCCGGCAAAAAGTTTTTCCGCCGGCTGTGTGAGCGGCGTCAGTTGCCTCGGTATCTCAAGCTTGAGTTTGTCCAGATCGATTTGCGGGTTGACCTCCTCCAGGTGGACATGCGGCGGCAGCGAGCGGTGATAAATACTCAGCGAAGCTTTAATCAAACCGGCGATGCCGGCCGCGGCCTCGGTATGGCCGATATTGGTTTTGACCGAACCGATGTAACAACGACCGTTGTCGCGGCCTTCACGAACCGCCGTGCCTATTGAATTAGCCTCTATAGGATCGCCCACCGGCGTGCCCGTTCCGTGCGCCTCAACGAACACCACATCCGCGGGCGAAATACCGGCCCGCGAATAGGCTTCGCGCATCAACTCGATCTGGGCTCGGCCGCTGGGCACGGTCAGACCTTGCGAATCACCGTCCTGGTTGACGGCGCTTGCCTGAATCAGCGCGTAAATCCGGTCGTTGTCGGCCAACGCCCGGGACAGCGGTTTGAGCACCACAAGACCGGCGCCCTCGCCTCTGACATACCCGTCGGCCCGACTGTCAAACGCACGTGAGCGTCCGGTCGGTGAAAGCATGCCCGCCTGCGATTCCGCGACGAAATAACCGGGCGTGAGCAACGCATTAACGCCGCCCGCCAGAGCAATGTCGCTCTCACCTCCAAGTATGCTTCGACAGGCGTAATGGACCGCGACCAGCGAAGAGGAACAGGCGGTATCCATGGAAACACTGGGACCGTTGAAACCGAAAACATGCGAGAGACGGTTTGATAACAACGTCATCATCGCACCGGTGGCCGTATGCGGTTCGACGGCGTTATATTCCGTTCCTCCCAGCTGCATGATCATGTAATCCAGGGTGAAACCGCCGACAAACACGCCGGTGCGCGAACGCCGGTACTTCGAAGGCTGCACACCGGCGTCTTCCAGCGCCTGCCAGCACACCTCCAGCAACAGCCTTTGCTGGGGATCCAGGGTTTCCGCCTCCCGGGGGGAAATACCGAAAAAATCAGCGTCAAATCCCCTGATATCTTCGATAAATCCACCCCATTTGGTTTTTGATTTTGCCCTGCGCCGATCGTTGGGGAAGTAGTGTGAGCCGATATTCCAGCGATCCGCGGGAATCTCGGTTATGCAGTCCCTGCCCTCGCACAACATTTTCCAAAATGAGTCCGGATCCTTGGCGCCCCCCGGGAAGCGCAATCCCATACCGACGATTGCAATCGGCTCCTGTCGTTCTGTTGCCTGCCGTTTCTTAACCATTCCCTTCACCTTGAATTTTTTGTATTAACCAAACCGCAGATCAGGCGATCTTACGTTGCTCTCCAAACAGCGCATCCCATGTCTTGTGAGACAGATGAATTCGCATCGCCACGGTCATAACGCTGCCTATTTTTATCGGCGGCCCGTAAAGCTCCACGTCGAGGCCGATACTCGCCATCATCCGGTAAACAGCAACCGTCGTTACCGTCAGAAACTCAGTGATTCTTTCCCTGGACGCCCACTCCACCAGGCTGCGCATCGCTCCCAGAGTCGCTTCTGAGAACCCGTAGCTTCTGGAAGCCACCTGCTTGAGTGCGAAGCGGCTCAACTCCCAGATGTTCATTTCCTTTTTCGCGGGTTGACCGTGCAGCAGACAGGAAAAATTGTTTTCCAACATGTAAGGGGACTGTGTGTTTAGCAGTCGCCAACAACCGCAAACATCACCTTCCCTGCCGTACATCAGCATGTACAATGTGTCATCCGTGTCGTATTCGTCGGTCTCATTGCCTTCGCAGTCGGAAACGGACCAACCCAACCGTTTCCTGAAAATCTCGCTCCGCAAATAATGCATTTGCACCAGATCCCGTTCGCCTATTTGTGACCGGGGTTTAATTTCGTAACGTATCTCCATAATCGTCTCTCCTTGCACTGGTTTATCTCCAACAGTGGAAGGGATGATAGGAGCGATGGTTTTTTCCGGTAACTGTAGGTTCTTACAGGTTGGCACCTGTAATCGGGTTAATTTGCACTGATGCATTCCGCTTGAGTAGAATCAAACACAGCCTACTTATTGCGACGGATCGAAAATTGCCAGGATTCCACCTAAAACAGGTATTCGCTGCCGCGCTTGCGCTGGCGTTGAGCAATCCGGTGACGGCTCAGGACCCGGCTTATCTTCGTGGCTATTTCGACGCGCTGATTGACGACCACTATCCCGGCCTTGAAACCGGCATTCTGTCAATCGACGCCGACAATCGCGTGCTGCTTTCAGGCGGCAACTGCTTTTCGCCCACCCGGAAGCGTGACATTGTTCGATTGTTGCAAGAGACAGGAAAGGTTACCGCTGTCTACTGGGAGAATGCGGATTGCCCCTCCGCGACCCCGTCCATGGCGGATATACACGCTCTGCCGGAACAGCCGGTATTCGATGGCCTGGTCGCCGACCCGCGCCAGGCGCGCTTTTCCGTCAGCTATCAGCGGTACAAAATCTCCGGACGAACGTTCAACGCCAGCAATACCTCGTTCGGCGAATATTTCGGGCTTGCAGAGGGATTTCTGGGCGAATCGGGAGTTTCACAGATAGGCATACAGGGAGCCGTATTCGCGCTGTTCGACCTGGACAGCTCTTCTAAAGACCTGATCAACGCCGATTATTGGATCGGATTTCCCATCACTTATCGAAAAAACGCCTGGGCTTACATGCTGAAGATTTATCATCAAAGCTCGCACCTGGGCGACGAGTTCATCCTGAACAATCCGGATATTGACCGGATCAACCTGAGTTATGAAGACATTACCCTGCTTGTATCCTACGAGTGGGACAAACTGCGACTGTACGGCGGCGCCGGCTACCTGCTGCACAGGGAGCCCGAGCTTGAACGGCAACACTGGCAGGCCGGCGCCGAGTTCGTTTACCCGCAAATGCTGATCGGACTGGATTGGATCGCGGCAGTGGACATCCAGGCTTCGGAGGAAGCGGACTGGAAGCGAAGCTACTCCTTTAAAACAGGGCTCGAATTTAAAAACCGAGGTCGTCGCTTGCGACTATTGCTGGAGCATTTTGACGGCAACTCGCCGAACGGCCAGTTTTTTCGCGAGGATCTGCGCTACACTGGTGTCGGACTTGATTTCGGCTTCTAACCGCAAAGCCTGCCATACTTGTCACCCAGGATTGGACAGCCGCTTGCGCATCGGCTTAAATAGTCCGACATCCAACTCAAGAAACTGGAACCACGATGAAAAAACTCGGTAATCTGTTTTTGCAGGGCCTGATTGCGATTCTGCCCATTGGCGCCACGATTTTCGTTCTGTATTGGCTGGGCACTTATGCGGAATCGATACTCGGAGGGCTGTTAAAACGATGGTTGCCGGATCAATGGTATTGGCCGGGCATGGGACTGCTGGCGGGGATGGCCGCCACCTGTTTTATCGGCCTGTTGGTGAACGCCTACCTGTTTCAGCAGTTCAACAAAATCACCGAAGCGACACTGACCCGCATACCGTTGGTTAAAACCATATACAATGGCGTGCGCGACATCACCGCCTTCCTGGCCGCCTCCCGGAGTAAAAGCGATCTGAAGACCACCGTGCTGGTACGTTTGAACGACGATATGCGGGTGGTCGGGTTCATCACGGCCGACCGGGTGCCGTACGAAACAGCCGAAGAGTCCGTGGCGGTTTACCTGCCCATGAGCTACCAGATCGGCGGCTACACGGTTTACATTCCGAAAAACCGGCTGGAACCGCTGAATATGTCCATCGAAGATGCGCTGAGAATGGTGATTACCGCCGGCATGGGTAACAAAGGGTAACAACATGAAATTGATCATCGGCAACAAAAACTATTCGTCCTGGTCGCTGAGACCCTGGCTGCTGCTGTCCGCATTCGACATTCCGTTCGAGGAAGTTCGGGTCCCGCTTTACATCGCAAGCACCCGGGCGGAATTGGCCAAGTATACCGACGCCGGCAAAGTGCCGGTTCTGCACGACAAGGACATTGTCGTCTGGGATTCGCTGGCCATTTGCGAGTACGTATCCGAGCAATATCTGAACGGGCGGGGCTGGCCGTCAGATACGGCAGCCCGCGCGGAAGCGCGCGCCTGTTGCGCGGAAATGCATTCCGGTTTCTTTGCACTGCGCGAAAGTATGCCGATGAATTGCCGGGCAAGCGGACGTCGCGTGGCGATGACGCCGGACCTGGAAAAAGACATCGCTCGTATCGACGGGCTATGGACGGAATTGAGAAAAAAATATTCCGCAGCAGGCCCCTGGCTTTTTGGCGCGTTTTCCATCGCCGACTGCATGTTCGCGCCGGTCGCGTTCCGGTTCAACACCTATCGTACCGAAATGCCGGAGGCGTGCGGGCGGTATGTAAAACAGATTCTGCAACACCCGAAGGTCACGCAATGGCTTGTGGATGCCGTTAAGGAGCCTGAAACTATTGCAAGTTCCGAGGTCGGCGTTTGACTTGCGGAAAGCATACGAAAGCTCTATTCTTCGCCGCATAAAATGTAGCGGCAAATCCGGGCTATCGGCGCTGTTTTCAATGCTTTAGGATTTGTTCTATTTCAACGTTCACGGGTTGCGAAAACTGATGCCTGAAAAACCCCGAATTCTCCTGACTTCACAGGATATGGACCGTCTTGAGACCCTGCTCGAATCGCTCCCGAGCGACGGCTTTCCCGGCAAGGAGTCGTTGCAGGCCGAACTGGAGCGGGCCGAGGTTGCGGAGCCCCAAAAGATTCCGCCGACGGTCGTCACCATGAACTCGACCGTGCGTTTCAGCATCGTGGATTCAGACAAGAATTTCAAACTGACGCTGGTATACCCCAAAGACGCCGACGGCAGCGCGGACAAAATCTCGGTACTCGCGCCGGTCGGCAGCGCCTTGCTGGGAATGTCGGTGGGCGACGAACTTGAATGGCCCCGCCCCGGCGGCGGCATGATGAAAGTGCGCGTAGACGACATTCTGTATCAACCGGAACGGGCCGGAGAGTTTCACCGCTAACGGCACCACCCATAAGCGGTTCAGTCCGCCGAACCTGCGTTCCGCTTGACGAACCTGATCAGTAAAACGGGCAATATGGACAAGCTTGCCAGCAAGGCCAGCGCCATGGCCAGGCTGGTTAACAGGCCGAACATGACGCTGGGCATGAAATCGGAAAACGCCAGCAACGAAAACCCCAGGATAACGATGAGCGCCGTGTAAAT
Organism: Gammaproteobacteria bacterium; assembly: GCA_036381555.1. Lineage (GTDB taxonomy): Bacteria > Pseudomonadota > Gammaproteobacteria > HTCC5015 > HTCC5015 > DASVCP01. The sequence continues at coordinate 1,473 of DASVCP010000097.1, read as the reverse complement.
CATGGCGTAACCCACACTGAAATTGGTGTTCTCGACCGCCCTGCTTCCCGGAACGTTTTGCAGTTCCTCGCGGTAACGTTGGACATAGTGTATGGTGTCATCCACCGCCATTCCGATACCGACGGAAGCAATGGTGATCGTCATGATGTCCAGTGGAATCCCCAACCAGCCCATCACGCCGAGCACCAGCAGCGTGGCGAAAATATTCGGAGTGACGCCGACAAGCGCAATTCTGATGGAACGAAAAACCGCCAGAAACGTGAGGACCAGCACGATATAAGCCGCGCCCAGGGATTGGATTTGCGAGCGATACAGCCGCTGCAGAATATCCTGGTACAGCACGAAAAGGCCGGTCAACACAAAACGGTCCCCGGGTATACCAAGTTCCCGCATATCGCGCCCGATATCCGCCAACAGTTCCGCCCGGTCCAGGCCCTCCGTTGTGTCCTGTATCCGCGCATTAAAACGCACTTGCGAATGCTCCGGGGCGAGAAACGATCCCAGCAACTCCGTGCGCAACGCGTCCTCCAGCGCCCAGTAAACCGCAGTGAGTTCATATTCGGTCAGCGGCCTGCCGTCGTTGGCCAGCACCGCCAGTTCGGTGGCATTCACCACCGATATTACCTTGCCGACGGCCTTGTACCGCTCCAACGATGCCTGAATGCGTTGCAGTTGCTGTACGGTATCGGCGCTAAGCACCAGGTCCGCCTCTTCCTTTTCTTCTTCTGGCGAAACGGTGTAAATAATGTCAAGCGGCGTTGTGCCGCCGAGTTCCCGGTCAATGAATGATAGCTCCTTGTAAACATCGGTGCTGGGCCGGAAATAATTGATGAAACTGTTTTCCACATTCAGAAAAAACATGCCGGCCGAACCCGCCGCGAACACAAGCCCGCCAACCAACAGAGTGATACCGCCGTGCTTCTGCACGGCGCTCGTCACGACGTTCACAATGGCGTGAAAAAACCGGATCGGTTTTCGCGGTTGTTCGCGCGGCAGCAAAACCAACAGGGCCGGAAACAGAATCAGGCTCACAACGATCGACACAAACAGTGCAATCACCATCATCCAACCGAAGGAGATAACCGGCTGAAGGTCGGTGGTAAGCAGGGACGCAAGGCCGATGCCTGTGGTAAGGCCGGCATAAAATGTAGGTTTGATCTTTCTCAAGAGTGTTTGCCTGACCAGTTCCCGCTGGCTCCAATCGGGATGGGCGGCGCTGTACTCCCGATATTGCACGATCAGGTGAACGACCATCGCCAGGGTCAGAATCAATTGCAACGCGATAAAACTGGAGGATATCACGGTGGTTTCAAGGTCGAAGATGCCGAAAAGCCCCATGGTCGGCAGTACGCTGCATGCACAGCACAAGACCGTAATGACGATCCATCTCGGCTTTCTGAAAAGCAGGAAAAGAACCAGGCAGATCATGGCAGCCACCAGGCCGCCGAACACAATCAGGTCGTTCTTGATAAT
>DASVCP010000096.1:0-8260 GCA_036381555.1 Gammaproteobacteria bacterium | reverse complement strand
GGGATGATAATCGCAGCCATAACCGTCCGATGCTTCTATTATCCCCAAGTCCAGCACGGCCACCGACTCGCCGGCGAAGGAATCGAGCACCGCCTTTTGTTGTTCGCGCACCGAACCCGACAGCATGGGACTGACGATCAGGTATACCGGCGTTTGGGGATAATCGTCGCGTAACGTTTTCAGCAGACTACCCATCGCGTCACGGTAACCGGGCGCTTCATCGTCCCAGTAATCGTTGGTACCGATCGCCACCAGGACGGCGTCCGGCGGAAATTGCGCGGGATTCCAACGACTGTCGAAATCGTCACCCAGAGTAAGCGGATAACGGTCAATGATGCTCGGTTCCTTGGGAGTCTCTTCTCCGTAGGAACGCCAGACGCCGATACCCGACCAGGCGATGATGTGCAGATCCGCATCGGACGCTTTCGCCGCAAGCGATGCATAGGTTTTCAAGGGATTGCTGGTTTCGATGGAATAACCGCAAGTCTCGTTTTCACCCTCCACGCCATACCCCGCGGTGATGGAATCGCCGATCGCCAACAGCCGGCGCGCGGAAGGATCGGGAGGGACCAGCAGCTTTCCATCAACAACAGGATCGGACGTCAACGCGGTTATTCCGGCAAACGATTCGCTCAAGCGGGTGACTTTTATCGAATGCCTTCCTGTTTCCAGATCCGAGGCCAGTCGATAGACAAGCTCCCCCGGGGTTACGAATAATTCGCTTTCCCGGCCGTCGACCTCCACCAGAAACCGCACGCGATCGCTGCTCGCGATTCCGATGCTCGCGGAGACGCCTTCAAAACGGAATTCCATGGCCGAGCCGGGCCAGGTAAACCGTGCCCTGCCTTCCCGGCTGAGATCGAACCTGCCGATCAGGCGCGCTTTCTCGCCGGTAAAACCGGACGCAGGCCCGGACTCCTCTTTCTTCTGAACAGGGTTCTGCGAGGAATTATTTGCCCGGTCACAGGCTTGAGTCGATGAAACGATCATAAACAGCAAAAGTAAGTTTCGCAGCGATGCCATGACGATTACGTGAACCGTTGCTTACAGCACGGGAGTCGACAGACGGCCGGTTGCGGCAATCAATTCGACATAGCTTTCCATCAGGTGCGCCTTGAAATCCGCCAAGCCTCCGTGCAAACGCGGCGCCTGCACTCTGTCGGACAGTCGCACGCGCCATGGAGGCTCGCCTGTCCACATCTTACCCTTAATGTCGAAATACCTGACCTCTCCAACGTGATCAAGCAGCGTTATGATCGGCGCGCTCGATACCGCATCGGTAAAATTAATGACCCGGAACAACCGGAACGGACGGCGTTTTTCAAACTCTCCGCAGAAGGAAGCAGTACCGATCGGCGGCTGGCCGAAGGTATACACTCCCGCAACCGGCAGGTCATTTTCGCAACGCGCTTTAACCGCGGCCAACACGGCAAGCGCTCCGCCAAGGCTGTGGCCCGCGAACCAGACAGACTGATTATTGTTTCTCATCTCCAGCACGCGATGCAACAGCTCTGGCCAGAAGGAAGTGGCGGCAATCATGAAGCCGCGGTGAACAAAACCGAGCGGCGACCGCTTGTAAAGTATATTGAGATTGGTAAACCAATCGCTCCACTGATCCGTTCCGCGGAACGCGATCAGAATATTCTCGCGATTTCCCAGCACAATGGCATTGTTTGAACCGCGTTCAAGTTGTTCCAAGCTTTCGAATCCACCATTCATTGCGGCGACAGCCGGATTATCACTGTAAACCAGCTGCGAAGCGCGGGCGCAGATCAACGCGTTGACCGGGCTGAAATCGACCTGTTGACGCTCGAACGGGATCAGAGTCATTTCATCCTTCCTGTAAGATGAAATTCATTCATTTAAGCACACTCGCGAAGTCTCACGGCCTCCGGCAACGCCGATATCGATTTCAGAAGACGTCAGGCCGATTGACAAAATTTAAACCAATCGACCGGGAAACGCCAGATTTAAACCACCGAAGCGCACGGGCAGCGGTGAACCCCCTGCCCGTGGTCCCAGCGCAAGCCGTCTTATTGCGCGGCGTGCGGCAGAAAACTGAAATTGGAATCGTTGCCCGCCGTATCCTTTGCCAGGTTATGGCAAATAATGCAGGAACCCGCGCCGGATTTCGGATCTTCCACCGATGTGTCCTGAACGTAAGTCTCCAGAGTGGTGTTTGCCAGGTAAACCGGGGCCGGGAACGGTTTCAGCTTTGCAAACGGGCCGCTGCCGGTATTGCCCGCCGCCGCCCACTGCACGCCGACCAGCATGTAGTTTTTCCAGACCGAATTGCCGAACTGACTGTGGTAGTCGTTGGTGACCGCGTCGGCGCTGTCATAGATGTCGAAGCAGCGGGCGACCTGCGTGCCGAACAACGCACCGCCTTTGCCTTTCGTCAGATAGGCGCTTGCATAGGGCTGCTTTTCCGACCATTTGAATACATCACCCAGAGCCGACGGCGGCGCATTGACCGCACATGCCGATTTGCCGTCGTTGCAGGCGACGTTATAGAAAGAATATTGCGTCTTGTCCGCCGGATTGGGTGCGAGGCTGCAGGACGGCGGCGACGGGTCCTTCAACTTGGATGCCGCGTTGATCTGCGACACCGGCGCATTGTCGGCCAGCGGCGCGTTGTTGACATGTTCGAATGTCGCCCACGACCAGAAGTCGGAGAAATCGCTCGGGTTGGTGAACTTCTGCATGATATGCATGCCGACCAGGCCGACCTTGACATCGTCGATGCACAGCTGCTTGCCGGTCTGGCTGAACTTGGGCGGCACGACGATCGTGGCGTCGGTCGTGTAAAATGATCCCGCATCATCCTTGTCGGTCATGATTCGCCAGGCGGTCTTGATCTCGATGGAGCCGACCTTGGCGCCCTCGCCCGCGGTAAAGTCATAAGGTTTACCGAAAGCCTTCTGCCCCTGTTTGGTGGTGAGATTGTTGCGTTCCAGATAATTCACTTCCGTATCGTTCAACCGCACGTCATACACGACGAAGTTGCCGTTACGGTCGATCAGCGGATACGGCGTGAAAGCTTCGATAAAACTCGTCAACTGGAACTTCGAGGTGCGGAAAACCTTGAGGGTTCCGGGATCGTCATCCCCGCAATCCGAATCGTCCACGCCAACCACTTGAGGATCAAAGACCTCTTCCTTGGTCGCGTAAGTGCTCCATACCCGCGGCGAAGTCGTGTCGGTGACGATCGTCTCGGTGGTCGAAGGCTTGCCGTTTTTGTCAACCGGCCAGTTCAGCGCCACGAAGGCCTGCCAGCCGAAATAATCGATGAATGTCTGGTTGAAACCGCCGGTTCCTCCGGCGCTGGTGCTGGGTATATAACCGATCATCGGCGGATGGCCCGCCATATCGGTCGGCAGCGTGCTGCAAAGCTTGTCGGTTCCGTCGGCGCAAATCGTCTGAGTCGCATCGCCCATTTCGGCGCAGGCCTGCATACTCGCCATCACGCAGGCCGCAACAACGGTGGGTAAAAGTCCACGAAGTTTTATCATAAGATCTCCTTATTGAATGACGTAATTTTTCTTCCTGGCCGGCCGCAAACCCGATCAAGGGCGAGGTGGAACTCGCCGGACCAGCCGTAAAGTTCGACCTGATTTGTCACCGATGAAGAGGAACAAGTATGCCGTGCAGCAGTTCGGGCCTTTAACTGTTCGCTCGAAGCGCTTTGTCAACCGACTAAGATCCTGTTGTTATAAGTTATTCCTTATATATAAGTCCGTTTTCTTAAAAACCCGGCAGTGGTTTAAATCCACCGATTTACGGCACAGAATCTACACCAAGTTCTTATTTTCGGAAAGCAAAACTTGTGGGAAGGAATATAGATACGAGCCGTAATCCGCCGTCAAAAACCTGACTCCGGTAGTTCAGTTCCTTGTCAAAATCCTGAAACTACTGCTTTTGATGACGCCCGCCGTTGTTGTATAGAAACAACAATGGTTGCGACTCCTTGGCCAGCACCCTGTAACGATCTTCATACCGGGGCGCGATACCCTTGTTTATATACGCCGCCCCCAGTACCAAGTCCTGGTAGCCGTCTCCGTCAACATCCCCGGAATCCATCACCATCCAGCGCCCCCAATGCTCTTTGGAGAGCGTGGACGCCTTGAATGTCAAATCGCCGGTATTCCGGAGATAAACAAATGTCGTGGGATGCTCCGCATCCCAATTCGGATAAAAGGCGATGGCGGCAATATCTATATCGCCGTCACGGTCGAAATCCTCCGCGATCGATTTTATGGCGCCGTGCAGCGGAAAGAAGTACACCTCTTTCCATGTCAGATTGCCCTGGTTTAACAGAATCCGGATACCGTGATGCGGTTTGAGCGGAACCTCGGTGATTTCCATGTTATTTCCGTTCGAGGTAACGATGTCGATCTTATCGTCACCGTTTACATCCGCCAGCGTGAAGTGGTTATAACCAAAACCGGCGAACTCCTTGTGTAAAAGCTTCTTCTCGTACCGGTCGTTGCCCTGATTCAGAAACAACAGCAGCTCCTGGTGTTCCTGCGCAACCAGCAGCATAATGTCCGGATATCCGTTGCCGTCAAAATCCCGCACTTCGGCGCATAACGATCCGGAACCGTTCGAGAATATTATTTCATCGCCGTATCTTCCATTTGGCAGCTGATGTACTACCGAAGTCCGGCCGATATGCCCCTGGCCGAACCCCACCACCAACAAATCGGTCCGCCCGTCCTGATTGAAATCAGCGGCCAGGCTTTGCGTCATACGGTTGTAACCCGTGATCAGATGCCTGACATCCAGCCTGCCGAATCTGCCCGGGCGAACCTCGAATACCTCACCTTCGCCCTTGTCATAGGAGAAGTCGCCTATCAACGACAACCGGAAACCAGGATTGAGAGGAACCAGATGGATGGGCTCGGACTTCATCTTGTAATCGGCGATTTTACGAAATTGCCTGTTGTACACCTCCAGACGCTTATTGTTTTCCGTACCGTAACCGACGAACGAATAGCCCGAATGAGGATCGTGGCGAACCAGGGTAATGAATTCGCCTTTAGCGATATCCTTGATCGGATATTCCGCGTGAAAGGCGTCCGTCAACTCGTACTCCCGATTCGATCGGAACATTTCACTTTGCGGCTCGGACTTCGACACCAGGTAACTTTCGATTTTCGAAAAATCTCCGGCGCTGATGAGCGGCTTGTCGGGAATAATGTCGATATTGACAATGCCGTGAAGCGCGCCGCCCGTATCCCTGAAGCCGAGATAATTCCCCATCCATTTCAAAACGAACGGCCAGCTTTCTTTCGGAAGCTGTTCGGGTATCGGCGCCAGGTGGCAGCTCGTGCAATACTTTGCGACCAGTTCCTCGCCGGAAAGCTCATCGACGTGTCCGGAACATGCGGATATTAAAGCAGCCAGCAAAGCAAAGAAAACAGCACTGAGCTGCATTTTGGAAATACCGAACTTTGACCGCCAATATTTCATTTTTGTCAGGTCAGAAATTTATCCCCAAGCTCAGGAAATCAACATCGGGACCAACGTAAGTGTACTCCACCTCCAGCATCATTGAACCCGCCGCCCATCTGATACTCACCCTTTGTCGCCGAAACAGTAAGCTCTCCCTCAAAGCTCCAGCCGGTGTCGCTGCCGCCGAACAGAGCTGCGCTTGCCGAAACAGGCAACGCCAACAACATTGATAAAATATAAAGACACACCGGAATCCGAGCCACTTTTAACCTCAGAGTGTTCAAGTATTGTCTATACAATCCATCGGCTCTTTATCCTTCGATAGCTTTCACTATCCAGACAAAAGCCATAAAGAATATCACCGCTATCGCACCAATAATCAGAACCGCCTTGAAAATTTGATTTTCCGCTTTCGGCTTTAGCAACTCCATATGCCGGCGATGCGCATCCATGTCGATCTTGTGCTCCACAATGTGGTTGCCATCCTCCAACAGGCGCTTTGCATCATGGAACTGCTCTTCATAAAGCACAAAAACGCCGTACTTTCCGGAAGGCAGCATCAATCCCATGTTTCTCGCGGAATCCTCGTTACCTATGAAAACAGGGATACCATTGGTTTCGAACAGAAACCTGATGTGATTAACCTCATTCAAATCCATAACTTCAGTCAGCAGTTTCATACAGTTTCTTCACAGAGTTTCCTGCCACTCTCCCCACAACCTGGCATGCCTCAATACGCAGATCGTATTCTCACAGCTCCATCCCCGATTAACGCAAATTTAAACGAATTTGTTCGGAAAAACCACAATTTTGGCGAATCTATGAATACCTTCGCCTTATCGCCCTTCATTCGGATGGCGATCAGTGTTAACAGGTAACGCGATATCTTCCCTTCATGAAAAAGCAGCTCTTTCTTACAGGTCGAACCACTTTAAAAAAAGACTCTGCAGATAACAGGCAAAATCATCGGGCATGCCTTCCTTGCGACTTAAAATCTCCACACGTCGCCGGGTCCCCAACTACCGTGACGGATGGCTCTTTCCGTCCGAGCCTAACCTTCCATACAACCAGTATGGAAAATATAAAACACCCAACATTGCACAAAATACCAAATAGGTAATACTTAAAGATGAAAACCAACTGTAAGCCAACATGGCCTCAAGTGTTCCGCCAAAGAGGATATCCTTGCAATTCAAAATCAAGCCGAAAACATAATACACGCATATAAAACCGACACAGACAACATGAAATATTCTGAAGCCAAGTACCAAATCCTTGAAGACACAAAATGACAACCCAAGATAAACGCATGGCAGTAGAGCGGCTACTGAATAGCCCAGACCCAGCATTCCACTGAAAATATCAAGCACTATCGAAATCGTAAAAACAGCAATGACGATTATTTTCATAAAAAGCTCAAAAGGCCGGCGGTTACGCCTTACGACGGATTGCCAACCGGCGCAGGTTCGTCCGCGCCTTGAGGACCGCAATCAACATTATTTTTTTCCCGAAAATTCGCATTCAGAAACGAGATTATCTTATCGAAGTTGTCATGGTATTCACCATGCCCTCCTTCCAGGGAAATATGTTGATGGGGATAATCGAAGCCGGCGCTCTTCAATCGCCTCATCATCGACTCAGACATTTTCATTGAAGGCCATTGCTCGTCATTTGCCGCCGACACAAACAACACAGGGCCTTTTATGTTTTCTACCGGTATCGCTGCCGCATACATAGCCTCGTCATTTTTCATCATCTTTTCGAATGCCGCCCTCAGATCCCCTGTTATCAGTGCGGGAGCGGCGCTCCAGGGGACGGGGACAAAAGGCAACGGCTCGCCGTTTAACGAAAATCCGGACGTTGTCATGGCATCGGTAATCGACGCGAACACCGAACTACCCGGTACGATGCCTATTGCGCCCTTGTAGTCCTCATAGCGGCTCGCCAAAAGCAAAGCAAGCTCGCTGCCTCGCGAAACACCCATAGGAACAATGCAGTTCCGGTTAATCTGTCGATGTTGCGAAACCTCCATTATCGCCTTATGCACGGAATCAACGGCAACTCTGTCGAGATTGGCGGGTAAGCCATCCGTACCGAAATACGCGACCGCAAGAAAAGCATAGCCGTTCTCGCGCAGCAGATCCCTGTGTTTCGCGGCATATTTTCCGGCCCATGCATTTCCGCCCTCGCCTCCCCCAAAACCCACAATCAGCGGCCGACGATCACCTTCGCCAAGAAACAACTCGGTTTTCACTACGCCATGGTTTTCCGGCAATCTTTCGGTGTCAAAACTCAAAATGACATAGTTTAAGTAGGAAAAACAAAGTACGAACAATACGGAAACCGTAATGAATGCCCATTTCAAAACACGAATCACGAACATTATTTAATCTCGCTTGACTGGACTATTTATGACAGATGGATTTCGCGGGGACTGCCCGCCCCTGCGAATACTGAAAAATACCGCATTGGGCGAGCAGAATCCACTATCCTGAAAATTCTCAGGTCCGCACGTCATTTGATTTAAAAGACTACTTTATAAACGGCCCCAAGCCCCGCAACGTCTTATACCACTCCGTCACTTCCTGATCCGCCGCTCTTTGCCGCTCGGATACATATTCATTAACCGGCGTCGGTTCCTCCACCGTACAGTCCTCTCCCGGCGGGTCGGTCTTCATCGCCCGTTTCTTTTTCCGAAAAAATCCCAATATCTTGTTCATTAGCCTGTTCCCCAAAAACAAAACCCCGGCGACTCATCGAGTCTGCCGGGGTTACGGTACTGTAAAGTACAGGGGGTATTTTCCGG
>DASVCP010000095.1:0-6483 GCA_036381555.1 Gammaproteobacteria bacterium | reverse complement strand
GTCGACGACGTCGTCGACGAGTGCACCGATATCGGCGTGGCCCGCACCAAACTCGGCTGGTGGCGCGAAGAAATCCGGCGGCTGTATCAACGGGAGCCCCGGCACCCTGTCACCCAGTCACTGGCACACTATATTGACGTCTTCCAGCTGGTCGAGGAGTACTTCCAGGAAATCATCGACGGCATGGAAATGGACCTTGATCGCCTGCAGTATGAAAATTTCCAGGAACTGAGCCTGTATTGTTACCGGGCAGCCTCGGTTGTCGGGCTGCTGTCCATCGAGATTTTCGGTTACCGCAACCGGAACACGCAGAAATATGCTGTCGATCTGGGCATGGCCTTTCAACTCACCAATATTTTGCGCGATATCCGTGAAGACGCCGCGCGTGGCCGAATTTATGTTCCCTCCGATGAAATGCGTGAATTCGGCATCAGTCCTGAAGCTTTCACTAAAAGCCAGACGACTCCGGCATTACGCAACCTTTTCGAGTTCCAGGCACAGCGCGCCCGTCGTTATTACCGTTCGGCGCTCGAGCATCTGCCCGATACCGACCGCTATGCCCAGCGCACCGGTATTATCATGGCGGCGATTTATGAAAAACTCCTGGACGAAATCGAAGCTGATGGCTTCCGGGTGCTCGAGCACCGTATCAACCTCACGCCACTGCGCAAGTTCTGGATCGCCTGGCGCACCGCCCGCCGGGAAAAGAAGTACGCCAAACTGGGTAATCAATAATTTAGCCACGGAATCCACGGAAAAACACGGAAAGTTAAACATGATCAAAGAAGAAAAATTAACATATCAGATTCGGTCATGTGTTTATGAAGTTTATAGGGAATTAGGGCATGGATTTCTTGAAAAAGTATATGAAAACGCACTGCTGATAGAACTTAAATCAAAAGAGCTTGCATGCAAATGCCAGGTCCCGCTTGAAGTTAAGTACAAAAATAAACAAGTAGGTCAATATTTCGCAGATTTAATCGTAGAAGATAGAGTAATCATTGAAGTTAAGGCACAAGATAAGTTAACCGGGGCCGCCGAGGCGCAGCTATTAAATTATATGCGGATAAGCGGGCTAACAGTTGGCTTATTGGTAAATTTTACTTATCCAAAAGCAACAGTAAAACGTCTAGTGCTTTAATTTTCTAGTTCCGTGTTTTTCCGTGGATTCCGTGGCCATTAAATATGAAAAATTACCAACCCAAACCTGATTTATTGAAAGACCGTGTTGTGCTGGTCACCGGCGCCGGGGACGGCATCGGCGCGGCGGCGGCCAAGGCGTTTGCGAGGCACGGCGCGACCGTGGTCTTGCTGGGGCGCACGGTGCGCAAACTTGAGAAGGTATATGATGAGATCAAAGCCGGCGGTGGTCCGGAGGCGGCGATCTATCCTTTGAATCTCGAAGGCGCGACGGTTAAGGATTACGAAGATATGGCGCTGGCGATCAAAACCGAACTTGGCCGGCTCGATGGCATACTGCATAACGCCGGCATCCTGGGTGAAACCACGCCTATCCGGCATTATCCGGTGGACGTTTGGCAGAAGGTGATGCACGTCAATCTTACCGCGCCTTTCATGCTGACGCGGGTCTGCCTGGATCTTTTGCAACAGTCGCAGAATTCGCGGGTGATATTCACTACTCACCGAATGGATACGGCATATTGGGGAGCTTACGGCATCTCGAAAGCCGCCATCGAGAGCCTGATGAAGATACTCGCCGACGAGCTGGAAAACAGCCAAACGACGGTGAATGCCATCGAACCGGGCGAGGTGCAATCGCCAATGATGGCGCGTACGTTTCCCGGCAAAAATATCGGCGCGCTGCCGGCGATCGACTCCATACTGCCGGCTTATCTCTACCTGATGGGCCCGGACAGTTCAGACGTCAACGGCAAAATAATCGAAGCACAGAAAGCGAGTATGCAGTATTCAGAATAAGAGTTCGTAATACCCCAAAAAGCAAAAGAAAACTTCATTCACGCTTACTTTGCGCTTTTCTTCACAGGTTCCAGGCGGACCAACTTGCCGTCGTCGGCATCGGTCAACAAGTAGAACAGTTCGTCAGGACCGAGGTTTACATCGCGAATCCGGCCCAGTTCGTTTTTCAGCAGGCGCTCCTCGTCGACGATCTTCCCGTCTTTCAATTCGAGTCTTACGAGCATCTGATCCTTGAGCGCGCCGACAAACAGATCGCCTCTCCATTCCGGGAAAGCGTCGCCGTCATAAAAAGCCATGCCCGAAGGCGCGATGGACGGCACCCAGTAATAAAGGGGCTGCTCCATCCCGGGCTTGGCCGTGCCTTCGCCGATCTTGGTGCCTATGCCGTAGTTGCGCCCGTAAGTGATCACGGGCCAGCCGTAGTTTACAGCGGGCTTCACAATGTTGATCTCATCGCCGCCCTGCGGACCATGCTCGTGAGCCCAGATTTGCCCGGTCACCGGATGCAGCGCAAGCCCCTGTACGTTGCGGTTGCCGTAAGTGTAGATTTCGGGTTTCGCTCCCTCCCGATCCATGAACGGATTGTCTTTGGGAACGGAGCCATCGGCGTTAATGCGAATAATGGAACCGTTGTGGCTGCCGAGCTGCTGCGCCTGGTCTTTATCGCCGCGATCGCCGAGCGTGATAAACAAGCGTCCTTCACGATCGAACTGCAGACGCGAACCGAAGTGATGATTGCTGTCCATCTTTGGCAAAGCGCGGAAAATCACTTCCAGATCCTGCAATGTATCGTCGCCCAGTTTGCCGCGGGCTACCTCGGTGCCGGTGCCATCGTCACCCTGGCCGGCATAGCTGATGTAAACCAGACTGTTTTCTTTAAAGGCTGGATCCAGCGCGACATCAAGCAGCCCTCCCTGCCCTCGCGCCACAATACTGGGTAATCCTTTTAATGGTGCCGATAATTCGCCGTCCTTGCCGACGATACGCAACCGGCCCGGTCTTTCGGTAACCAGCATACGGCCGTCCGGCAAAAACACCATACCCCAGGGGTGCTCAAGGCCGTCGGCCAGCTCGACCACTCTGAAACTTGCCTGCTTCGACTGGACCACAGACGGCTGTTCAGCGGCAATCACCATCTCAAAGGCCAGTGAGAGGCAAAGCAACAAACCAAGCTGGAAGGTTCTTATCATCGGGAACTCCTTTTGATGCAGTGTCGAGAATCTTATCTCATGTGTTTACACAAAACCTCATAAGCATTCAACAGTTCCCCGGTTTTCGAACTTAGCCTGACAATCCCCGGGAAAGATCGGCCTTGATATCCCCGATATCCTCCAGGCCTACCGCGACGCGAACCAGCCCCTCGGCAATACCCGCGGCCGTTCGTTCCTCGGGCGTCAACTTTGCATGGGTGGTGGTCGAAGGATGTGTAATCGTGGTCTTGGTATCACCGAGATTGGCCGTAATCGACAGCAGCCGGGTCCGGTCGATCAGGCGCCATGCCCGTTCGCGATCTTCGAGTTCGAACGAAACGATGCCGCCAAAACCGGTTTGCTGGGCTTTGGCCAATTCGTGCTGGGGATGCGAAGCCAGACCGGGGTAGTAAACCCGTTTGACCGCCGGCTGCGACTCCAGCCATTCGGCCAGAATCTGCGCACGTTGACTATGGGCCTGCATGCGCAAACTCAACGTTTCCAGGCCTTTTAGAAAAATCCAGGCGTTGAACGGGCTCATGCAGGGGCCGGCGGTGCGCAGGAAACCGAAGATTTCCTCATCGACCAGTTGCCTTGACCCGACCACGGCGCCCCCCACCGCCCGCCCCTGGCCGTCCAGATACTTGGTGGCAGAATGAATGACGAGATCCGCGCCCAGTTTCAGCGGCAGTTGCAAAGCGGGGGTACAGAAACAATTATCCACCACCAGCAGACAACCGTGCGCATGCGCGACTTCGGCCAGCGCCTTGATATCGGCGATTTCCATCAGGGGATTGGAGGGCGTTTCCAGAAAGAACAAACGGGTATTGGGCTTTACCGCGTTTTTCCAGGCGTTGACGTCGGTTAAGGGGACGTAACCGGTTTCGATGCCGTAACGCGGCAGGTACTTGTTAAACAAAACCGAGGTGGCGCCGAAAATGCCGCGGGCCGACAAAATATGATCGCCCTGCTTGAGCAGCCCCAGACAGGTGGCCAGTATCGCCGCCATGCCGGAAGCGGTCGCCACGCAGGCTTCCCCACCCTCCAAATTCGCCAGACGATTTTGAAAAACCGAAACCGTGGGGTTGGAAAACCGCGAATAAATATTTCCCGGCTCATCGCCGCTAAAGCGGGCCGCCGCCTGGGCGGCGGAATCAAAAACAAAACTGGACGTTGCGAAAATGGGTTCGCTGTGCTCGCCGAAGCCGGTACAGTCCCGCCCCGCGCGTGTCGCTCGCGACTCAAATCCCAGCTTATCCCAATCAATGTCATCGTTCATGGGTCGTAGACCTACTCATGCTTGATTATTAAAAACAGGCGGGCATAAAAAAACCCGCTTTACCAAAGGGCTAAAGCAGGCTCTCGTGTCCGCTTTAGCAGCATTTTTAAAGCGCCCGCAAGCTGTTACTTCAAATCGGCGCTAAGGCGAATACTACCTGCCGGCCACACCGGCGTCAACCGGGCCGACGGATGTTTTCAACAGTTTCCCGGTTCAATGTTAAAATGCGCGAATGAAAAAGCTGTCCGCCGTCGCTGTTTTATCAATTTTTATTTTTTCCTCCTTTGCCAGCCTTTCCTGCCATGCCGAATCGCCCGTCAATGACGCCGGCATACCGCCGGATCCGTCCCTGCCTGTCGATGCCGCCGAAAATAAATTGCTGCAGGCAGTAGCCGCGATCGAACAACAGGATTGGTTGACCGCTTCCCGGGAGACAGAGGAGCTGGTCAAGTCCTTCCCTAACTTCAAACTGGGAGAGTTGCTGGATGAGATTATCGCCACCCGGTCATCAATACCAAATACCCGGCCATTCCCGCTGCAAGCTCACGAAGACGAATTCCTGCCCGCCAATCTCGCAGCGGAATTGACCTTGCGCCGTGAAGCACTGTCCGATAATCATGCACATACCCTGCTTCCGGCCAGCATTCTTCGGCTCGGAAGCGATGTTCATTATGCCTTTGTTGTCGATCTGGAAGAATCCCGCTTTTATGTCGTAAAGAATGATGACTCACGGCTCGCGGTTGTGGCCGATTACTACGCCGGCATCGGCAAGCAAGGCTTCAATAAGCAACGTGAAGGCGATCATCGTACGCCCGTCGGCATTTATACTGTGGTTGACCACCTGACCGACGACCGGTTGCCGGAGCTGTACGGCGTCGGCGCGCTGACGCTCGATTACCCCAACCCCTGGGACCGGCGCCTGGAACGCACGGGCAGCGGTATCTGGTTGCATGGTGTACCGCGCAATACCTACAGCCGCCCGCCCCGTTCCAGCCGCGGCTGTGTTACCTTGAGCAACCACCTGTTCGAAGCAATACGCAAACTTTCAATACCCGGCAACACCGTCATTATTACCGAACCAACTATCGAATGGCAGGAAGCGGGCATGCGGAAAATCGCGGGCGCGGAAATCGGCGCTGTCCTGGAACAGTGGCGGCAAGACTGGGCCTCTCTTGATTTTGAAAAATATGTCTCGCACTACTCGCCCGATTTCAAAACATTGCGGGGCGATTACCAACGCTGGGCGGCCAGAAAACGCGCCGTCAATTCAGGCAAGAAATTCATCAACGTGGAGCTGGAAAACATCAGTATATTTCGCTATCCCGGCGAAGAAAATCTGCTGCAGGTCAATTACCGGCAGCATTACCAAAGCAACAACTTCAATAACAGCACCGACAAGATTCAATACTGGCGCAAAAACAGCGACGGCCGCTGGCAGATCGTCTACGAAGGCCCGCGTGGCTGATTAAATTCTCCTCGCGCAGAGACGCGGGGACGCAGAGAACTTAGAGAAATTGATAAAAAATGAATAAAGGATGATAGTTTTCATCGGTGAAATTGCCATGATTTTCCCCCTATATTCTTTTTTCCCTCTGCGTCTCCGCGTCTCTGCGCGAGAATTTGTTTTTACTTTAAAATCTGAACAAGCGTTCCTTCATCGACTGCATTGAACAATTCGATAACGTCGGCGTTTTTCATGCGGATGCAGCCGATGGACGCCGGCTGGCCGATCAAGCCTTCTTCCGGCGTTCCGTGAATGTAGATGTAACGTTCGTAAGAGTCCACTCCCATGCCGCGGTTAATGCCCGGTTCCAAGCCTTCCAGCCAGAGTATGCGAGTGGTAATCATATCCTGCCCGGCGGAACGCGGCTCGGAAACAACGGCGGCGAGCCTGCCTGTCGGTTTTCGCGCCGTGATAATTTCTCCTGCCTGACAGCCATCACCAATTCTTTCCGCGATACGGTGAACGCCCAACGGGGTTTTATGGCTGCCCGCGCGATTGCCGGTGCCGTGGCGAGAGGTTGAGACGGAATACGAGGCCAGGATATGCCGGTTTTGCAGCAGGTAAAGCCGTTG
>DASVCP010000094.1:0-6839 GCA_036381555.1 Gammaproteobacteria bacterium | reverse complement strand
CCCGTCGGATTTTGCGCACGCGTATTCGAGACATCGGATTGACGTACAGAGGAGCCGTACCGGCATTGCACTATATCCATGGGACGCAAGGTGTGGCGCCGGCCGTCATGCAGATCGCCATGCCCTTCGTTACCCTGTTTCATCATCGCCATTTTTTTATACATACCGTTTTCTCAACTATGCTGAACAATATTCCCGTATCATATTTCGTTGCCAAGGGAGTACTTATTGCCTTCCTTGTCCACATTCGTGATCCTATACTTCACGCCCGAAGCCTGGCGATACTACAACTCATTACCGACCTCATTCCGCCTTTCATGGCGGTCAGATGCGCCTGTGCCGCGCTGCAGGGATGCGCAAGCGCACGGTGCTAAACAATGGCCTGAAAGTGCTCATCGGCAAGCCATAGCCTGATTGGATTGAGCCCTGCAAGCACGGTGTGCGTTACCACGCCACCATAAGGTCCGGGTGTGTAAACAACGATGCCGCGATTGGCCGGCAGAATATTGTTGAATACCATGAAAGTGATCATCACGGCACCGGCGGCGCCGGCCAGATCGAGCATGCGTCCTTCGGCGGCGACATGCTGGCGGATCAGCTCCGCGCGAATCAGCCCGACCGTGGTTTCATCGATATTTCCCAGCGCCGCATACAATACCGCGCGGATCAGGCAGTCCATGCCGCTGCCGGAAACATTCTGAAGCCGGCCCGGTATGCGCAAAGGGCGTTCCCGCCTGCCGCGCTCGGGTGAAGGAGACCGCGAACCGGAATCCGAACGGGAACGATAGCGTGAAGAACGCTCCGGCGATCGCGAGCGTGATCGCGAACGGGAGCGGGAGCGGGAGCTGGAATCGCTTTGCTCGACTTCGCTGCCCTCGCTGGCGTCGTCCGGGTATTTTTCGTTCCAGCGCCTTCGATAGTCGCGACGGCGGCGGCGCATCTTCTCGAAGCGCGTGCGCTGCTTGACCGATAGTGAGTTTTGATCGAGATAACGTTCGACCGGAAACGAACTGATTTCAATACCGGCATCGAGCAACATGCGACGTGCCTTGGCAAACTCATCGAAGCTGCCGTAGGGATTGGCGTAACGGATTATCATGCGGCCGCGCCAATACTGCCGGAACCATTGCGCAAGGTTGGGCGCGCACCGGCCCAGGCAGGGACTGTTGTTGATCGTGATATGAATGGTGTCGCTCCTGCTGATACTCCGGCTGCTCAGCAACTGGTTGAGTTGCTCCATCAAATCGTCTTCGGCATGAAAACGCCGGTTACGCTGGCTGGCATCGCGCAGCGGCACCGGCGAACTCGAGCTGCGCTCGATTCTGCCGCGCAACCGCGTCTTGGTGGTAAAGGCGAAGTCGCGGCGGTAACTCTGGCGCGACGGCAACATGATGGTGTCCTGCAGTTCACCGGTCGAGATCGGTTCGGGTATCAACGCGGCCCGGCGGCTCAACTCCCTGTATACATCATGCAGCGTCCAGCGCGTGCCCTGACCATCAATCTCTTCGACAAGCTCCCTGATACCGTCCAGTCTGGGGAACAGCCGTTGCGCGGAGCCTACCAACTCATCGATATCATCGACATCGCCCAAGAACACGCTTTTGGTACTAAAGTCGATCTTTCGCTGCATCACGCGCTGCGCAGGATTTGCCGCGGTGGCCATAGCCGGTGCCGGCGCAAATCCATCGGGCGTGGAGATGCGTTGTGCACGCTCACCCATTACATCCGCTTCTCTTTCCAGCCCCGCATCGTCGTTGATCGCCGTTTTCTTGTACTGGACCGTCGGCCTGACCCGGCCCTGCATCTGCTGTACCACGTGCCAGCCTTCGTGGGGCAGATGCCTTTCCTGGCCGCGGCCCAAATGGATCTCGGTACCCTGTGTATAGGCCAATGCGCCGACCCGGGCCGGCTTCAGCGAGTTGTAATGCACGCGCACCGGTGACAGATCGAAACCAGACAGTGATTCCAATCCCCTACGCAAGGAACCCGGTAGCCCAGCCCGTCCGGCCGCGGCCGGCGAACTGTTTAACGGCATGGCACCGGCCCGCCTTCCGGACGAATCGCCAAATCGGCATTGTATGCTTGCAGAAGGATTGGGACATGCGGACGGTCGCGGGGCAGAACCGCCTTTCGTTTCACATGCCGTACGATACCGCTTTGCCGTAAACAATTGCATAGCTTTCACCCGCCACACCTGTTTCTTTGTATCCACGTTGACTGTGGGTCCATGTTATTTCTTTGTAAGCGCGTCTCCCGGAATGGGGCAACTGATAAGAATTTCAGAAGTGCGCAAGACATCCATCAACGCCTGCCACTCTTTGCCGGAAAGTGTGCTGTTTTCCCTTGCCTTGTCTTCTGCGCCGTAGGGCGTCGGTTTTTTAACGCCGTGTTCCCTGGCATTAAACCGTCTTTCCTGCTCCCGGTAATCCATTTGCCTTTGGTTCGCGACTTCCGCTTCGGCTATTAGAACGGCCTTGCTTGGTGAGGTGTCTGTTTCCTCGTAGTTGCCGAGCATGTAATAGCTGATGCCGCGATGTGAACTGAGGTCCGATATACATTCCGGGTTGATGTATGCAAGATCGATTTCATACAGTTCACTGCCGAAGCTACCGCCTGTCGGATTTTTGGTCCCTGACTCCTGTTTGGTCGTCGACAGGAAATTGGAGGGTTTCTCACCTTCAACGTGCAGCATCTCCAGGGTTGCCTTGATTTTGTTATCACCGATCCCCGAACCGGACGGGCTGCCGTCATATTCAACCGGACTTTGATTGGAAGGATAGATGGCATGGTGGTCACGCAGTTCGCTTATATTCTGATCGGAAATGCTTCTTACCACACATCTCGGGACCAGTTGGCCTATCCTGTCGATCACAAATTCTTCGCTATCGATCTCGATAATCAGCTGCTTGTCATTGTGTGGAGAATTGGTGACGGTGTAACCTGAAAGCCGCCTGTACTTTTCCAATGCCGATTTTCTTAATGCAAGCTCCAGCCTGCTGGACGGCTCATCGGTAATCAGGTCTTCCTGGCTGACCAGCTTGTCATACACGATATTCAGAATGACATCCAGAATTTTGGCGGCAGCCTTCGGATTCTTGGAATTTTTGGTGCTATAAGCGTTAAGAACTTTCTTCAGGCCGCCGGAAAAATCATGAGGTATGACCCCCGCTGTTCTTAATGCGCTGATAATCTCGCTTTCCCCAACCTTTGATCTGCCAATCAATGCGTATAGCCTTTCGCTGTCATACGTCCTGAAGTCGATGAATCTGCGCAGGTTGGGACCGATGCCGGCGCGTTGACCCGACATCAACACCTCGGTAATGCTCAGTTGAATCTGCTGATCTGTAAGATCGGTCGAGGCTATCCTGCGTGCAACGCCACGAAAACCGGTTTCATCCAATGCAGTTCCATCCAGGGGATCATTCAGTACCTGAGCATCGGCATTGCTAAGCGCGTAGTACAGGGCGTTGAACATGCAATTTCCGTCACCGTCCGGGTTGTGCCGAATCTGCCCTTCATTGAAGGCATCGCCTGTGGCGTGACCGTTATCCACCGCGACATAGTGATTCCCTTGATTCACGATACTGAATCCCGCCTGCGCTCCCGCGGTATCGCCGATGGTGTCAACGAGCACATAATTGTCATTGCTGTCGAGAATATATATGTTCAGATATTGATGGAATGCCGCAGCGACCACAGCCGCCTCGGCGCCCCCTCCCCATACACCGCCGGTTCGAATATCCTCCCTATAGGCGTTGATCTCTTCCGCGCTGATGTTTAAATTGACATCGCGCCCTGCCAGGCGCACGGACTCCGACAGGATCGATCCATCGATTTTCTGAATTTTTTCCAGGTTGGCCAGCACCAATACCCTGAGTCTTTCCGCACTTTTCTCGCCCTCATCGAATTCGCCCAGAAAATCCAATGCGTTCAGCATGCGAAAGGCGAAACGTTTTACGGCCTTACCGTCGGATTCATCGAGATTTCCGGCTTCGTGCTTCTGTAACAGCACATCCAGCTGGCGACTCATACCAACGACTTCCCTTTCATCCACAGAGTTCTTAATAGAGGCGATTTCTGCCGTGAGGCTCTCGATCGCTTCCAAATATTTCTTATTCTTCGTCTTCTTTTGGAGGTCGGCCAGCACTTTCAGCTTTTGCTCGAGCGTCATCGTCTCGGTATCGATTGCGTCAGGATCGCCGGTATTTGCCAGAGAATAATAGTCCTCGCTCCCTCTTGAGCGGGCCTTGTTCAGCTTGACCAGCACACACTGGATTGGGATATCAGTTGCATCGAACCTGGCCCCATTCACCGGCATCAGTTGCCGTGAAGTGTTTCCATCCGCTGTTGGCTGGCCGGCAGTGATCTCATGCCCGCCGGGCACGCGATATTCGCTTATTCCCGGTAGCGGAACCCCCATGCGGGCGGCCTTGGCCCCCATTACATCGGCCTCCAGCTCCAGAAGTGCATTGTCGTTAATCGCCACGTTCTTGTACTGCGCCGTCGACATGACGCGTCCCTGCATCTGCTGCACAACATGCCAACCTTCGTGAGGCAGGTGTTTTTCCTGGCCGGGCCCGAGGTGAATATTAGAGCCTTGAGCATAGGCCAGCGCACCAATCTGCGCGGGTTTCGGTGAATTGTAATGCACGCGCACCGGCGACAGGTCAAAGCCCGACAGCCGTTCCAGCCCACTCTTCAACCCTGCCGGTATACCCGTCGCGTTTTGACAGGCTCCGATGTGTGGCGTTGTTTTCGGTGCGGCATTGCCGGCAAACTGGCACTGCACGGACGTCGACTGCCGCTGATGTACAGGCTCGAGCTGAGACAACTTCGTATGATCTGAAGCTTCATCCTTCTCGTTCCCGTCCTTACCTGCATGGTTATACATCATCGCATCCGCAAACAATTATTAGAAAAGCGAAAGCTTCGTCTTCCATTTTCCTGACTCTGATAACTCCTGGATAAACTTATTCATAGCTTCTCTAAGTGATATTCAAAATTATTAATGTAATCGCAATGATCGCCATCACTGCGAGCACTGCGGTAGTCCGCGATATACCTCCTCTACGTTGCTGCTCCCGACCAAGCTGGTTTTCGCTCTCGGCGGTCAACCAGTGCATCGGTGCGATCTGCTGCAACCAATGTGGATCGATCATATAGCGGCGCTCGGAATTCTCGATATTGGATATACCCTGCTCACCATAATAACTGGATATCACACGTGAGAATTTCGACGGTCCGGTCAAAGCCGCGACCTGCTGTGGATCCCAGTCATCCCGTCCTTCCAGATCCCGGGACAACATATTGATCAAGTGATTGATAAATGTATGCCCGGCCGGAGCCGCAATGAACTGGTTGGAAAAATTTCCCAGCATGTACTGCACCTGGGCCGCCGCTGCGGTTTTGATCGCCGACTCCATCGTAACCGCCTGTTGCAGCGTTTCCGGTGGGACATTGACCACATTCCCGACATTACCGCCAAATACCGCATCAAAAGACTGGTTCACCGCCTCCGCCAGATTGTCGCTTGTTTCCTGCGAACTTTGCAGTTCACCGCGAAGCGCGAGGGTGCCTAGACCTATCGATAAATTTTCGTCCCTGGCGCGAACATCGCGAATGTTCGGGCCGAGCGCCGGTAACCCATGCAAAGTCATCTGCATATTCCAATTGTCCATATTCACATTACCGGGCGACAGATCCACATCCATATATACACCGCCATGCCGATGCAAAATGGAGTAGCGCGCCAGATCCGACGCCATTGAATAGGCATTGCGTTCAAGTGCACGAGCGTAGGTTACCGCAATCCGTTGATCAATCAACTCATCAACATCGGCGATACTAAAGGTTTCATTTTCACGTGCCAGACCCTGCAACTGCCTGCCGAGAGGTGTCGCCAGGTATTGGCGTCTACGGCTGTCGGTCCACAGGGTCAGCCTCCAACCCTCGGCAATGCGCTCATGCATGGCGACAATATTGTTGTAGGCAGCCTCGGTGATCCGGTCACCCATCCAGATCATGTGTATATTTTCCGGCACCTGCTGCATTTGCGGGAGCTGGAAGGTATCTTCGTTCTGCTGGATAATCTGCCGCACCGCCTGCAAATGTTCCGGCGCCCGCCCGGCGACGCGCATTATCAGGATGTTGACCAGATCGCGGCGCCCGGCCTGCAGCTTCGCAATGACATACTCGGCGATCTCCTGCAGGTTATCAGTATTCAGCTCGGTATCCCGGTCATCGCTGATGCCGAGCGCGACCCGCTGCACAATCTGCGCGTCACCGCTTGCAACAGCTCCTGTTGTCTGAACGCAGCGATCCAACCGCTGAGCCAATGCCCTGGCCCCCATTACGTCGGCTTCATTTTCCAACGTTTCGTCGTCGTTCAACGCGACGCTTTTATATTGCGCCGTCGGGCGCACCCTTCCCTGCATCTGCTGAACCACGTGCCAGCCTTCATGCGGCAGATGTCTTTCCTGCCCTCGGCCCAGGTGAATTTCGGTACCCTGAGCGTAGGCCAACGCACCCATCTGCGCGGGCTTCGGCGAATTGTAATGCACGCGCACCGGTGATAAATCAAAACCGGACAGCCGTTCTAAACCGCCTTTTAATTGATCCGGCATGCCGGTTCGGTTAGGACGGACCGATTGTCCGGGACTTGATTCTTGCGCTACGCCATCGAATCGGCATTGAACAGCGGCCGCGTTCGGCTTGCTGGCAACCCGCATCCGGTTGCCGATATCCCCGACGGTATTACTCTCTGTTTTTTGTACTCTGCTTCGCATAGGCTTACGCCGTCGACAACTTCTGCTGCGAAGCCGTTGCCTGCAACTTGTTGC
>DASVCP010000093.1:0-12203 GCA_036381555.1 Gammaproteobacteria bacterium | reverse complement strand
CCTGGCTTATACGGACGCTGAAATCGTCAAAAACACCGCCGATCCATCCATTGAGGGCAACGTTTTTCCCCGTATGCCGAAATGGCGCGGCAACCTGTTGGCCACGTATCATGTTTCCGGCGATTGGGACGTCGGCGCCAGCCTGCAATACGCCAGCGACAGTCACGGCAGACTCGACAATGCAGATGACGAAGACAACGTCTACGGTGCACAGGATGGCTATTCACGCATCGGCCTGAAAACCACTTATAATCTGGATCAAAATCTCGAGATTGGTTTCGGGGTCGATAATCTGACCGATGAAATCGCCTATGTCGCGCACCCGTGGCCGGGCCGGACATTCTATATCAACATGTCATATGGCTTATGAAGAAAAAATATTATTCAACAGTAATGTTCAGCGGTATGTTGTTGGCATCGTCACTGGCCCTGGCTGATAGAAATCCAGGCGTCTCGTTGACCGACTGTCATACCGCGACCGCACTGCCTTCGCCGCATTGCGGTGTCACGCCGACGCCCGCTTTTGACCGTCAAGGCCGATTATGGGTGGCGTTTGTGCAACATGGCCATGTTTATGTCGCGCATTCCGACGATGCGGGTGCGACATTTTCATCGCCGGTTGCGGTCAACCCGGCTGTGGAAGAAATTTACACCAACGGCGAGAACCGCCCGAAAATCGCCTTCGGTCCAAAAGGTGAAATCTACCTCTCCTGGACGCAAAAAACCGCCGGCAGATACACCGGCAACATCCGCTTCAGCCGCTCGTTGAACGGCGGCGCCGGGTTTGATGCTCCGCGTACCGTCAATGATGACGGACTACCGGTCAGTCATCGCTTCGACAGCCTGTTGGTCACCGCGTCGGGGCGGATTTATCTGGTCTGGCTGGATAAACGCGACAACTCGGCCGTTGAACGGGACTTGGGGCGCGATTACAAGGGGGCGGCCCTGTATTACACAGTCTCGCAGGATCGCGGCGAACATTTTGCGCCCAACCGGAAACTGGCCGATCACAGCTGCGAATGCTGCCGCCTTGGAATGGCGCAATGGGGCGAGGACGGTTTTGCAATGTTTTGGCGGCATATATTTGACGCCAACACCCGCGATCATGCGTTCATGATATTCGATCCGGCCGCCAAGCCCGCTGTTCAGCGGGTGACGTTCGATGACTGGCGAATTGATGCCTGTCCTCATCACGGCCCGGCAATCAGCCGCGCAGGCGGTCACGGTTATCACCTCGCCTGGTTCACCAACGGACCCGAGCGCAAAGGTGTTTTTTACGGCTACTATCATCTCGACGAAAAACGACTGTTCCGGTCAAGATCGGTAGACGATTCGGCCGGCGCCGGTCATCCGCAGCTATTGGCCAATGATCGGCACACCGTGATGGTGTGGAAAACATTTGACGGCAAGTCAACCCGCTTGCAGGTGATCAGATCTGATGACAGCGGCAATAGCTGGAGTCCTGCTTTTTCGCCGATGCAAACCAGCGGGACTTCAGACCATCCTATGCTGGTTGCGTATGGCGACCGTATCCATGTGTCCTGGCATACGCAACAGGAAGGTTATCGCCTGATGCCGGTAACAACCGGAGGAGACGCGAGATGAAGCGAAGTTTTGCATGCCTGATGGTAGGTGTCATAAGCTTGTGGAATGCCGCGAACTCCGGAGAACTTCCGGCGAAGCTGCAACCGTTTACGGCCGACAGCCTGCAAATGATTGAAAAATCCCGCAAAGGTCAGCCATTTTTTATCGTGCTGTGGGCGTTGGATTGCCCGCCCTGCCGGAAGGAGCTGGCGTTGCTCGGTCAGTTTCATCGTCGGGATGAAAGCCTGCCCCTGGTGCTGATATCCACTGATGATGCCAATCAAAGCCGGGAGGTAATGGCTGTACTGGAAAAATATGCGCTGGCCGGAGTTGATAACTGGATTTTCGCAGATTCTTATATGGAGCGCCTGCGTTACGTTATCGATCCGCATTGGTACGGCGAATTGCCGCGAAGTTATTTTTACGACCGTGATCACACCCGCAAGGCGTTCAGCGGCATTTTAAAAGAGCAGGAACTGAAAGACTGGTTGTTAGAGATTAAATAAGAGACTGATAGCCGGACAGGATTTCCCCGGCTCAGTCCGCGATTTTTCTTCGTAACCAGCCGGCGATCGGTTTCTCAATCCAATATGTACTGATGATGGCGATGATAATGACCGCCACCGGGGCGGCCCACAAATGATAAGCGCCGGCATTGGGACTGATCATCAACGAAATCCAGCAGAATATCATGATCAGATTCTGCCAGATAAAAATCGAGAAGCCGGTTTCGCCCAGGAAACCCATCCCGGGTAATGAAAAGAACCGCGCCGCCCAGCCGTTGCCCCGGGCCAAGTCGAGTATCACCAGCATGTACAAAGGCATGATCATGCCATGGCGCAGAAAATATTTTAAAGGTTCCTCTCCCATTCCCGGCATGCAGGCGATGCCGATGACCGCCAGCAGGGCAACATCTCCCCAGGCAAACCGGGAAGTCCGGGCGGATTTCCAGGCCGTATTGTAACGGCTGATCGAAAATATCCGGCTGAGTAGCATACCCGCCATGAAATGTGGCAGCCAGAACAGCGGTGTGGAACCCAGGAAGATGCTCCAGTGCAGTTCCAGCTTGGTGCCGGCAGGAACAATGATGGCGTAGACTATAGTAGGCAACAAAGAGACGACTGGCATGGCGGCCAGGGTCCAGATCATCCGTCGTCGGGTAAGTCCCCCTAAAAGGCGCATTAACCAGGGTGTAAGTAGGTACAGGAATATCAAGGCGGACAGAGTCCAGGTCGGCCAGCTCCAGAGTGGAACGGCCGGGGGATACCAAGCTTGCAGCAGTGTAAGGGTGGCCAGCGCGGTTAAAACCATCTCCCAGACCGGCATATCGTTGCTGAGATGATGGTTGGCGATCAGGATCACGGTGATTATCATCAACCCGATATGGATTGGGTAAATCCGGGAAAATCTAAGCAACCAGAAGCGTTTTTTTCCGGTGACGAGGCGCCCGTCTTCGCCCCAGTAGAGATAGGCGAGAATGAAACCTGACAGCAGGAAGAAGAAGCTTGTGGATAACCAGCCGTGGGAAATGAAAGTAACCAGGGTTTCAGGCAGTCCGGCGAAGCCGATCATCAAATCGGCGAACTTGTCGGGTTTTTCAAGGTTATATAAGTCCCATAGATGAAACATGAAAATATGAAAAATGGCGAAAAAACGGACCCCCGTAAGCGCAGGCAGCAAAGCTGTCCGGCCCCTTGCCGGAGATTGGGAGTCCGTCAACAGGTCGCCCTGTTTGACGGTTAGAGAGGCTGTCGTCATGATTTTTCTCCCCGGTTTACGTTTTTTGGGCGTGTCGCTTGTCCAGCGAACCAAAGGCTTTTTGTCAGGGAACCCGGCCAGGATGGCCCGTTTCGTTCAGATCTTCTCGTTAAACAGACGCTTTTTAGCACATTTTCATGCAGGTTGAACAGCGCGAGGGGGTGTGAAAATCCAATGCGCCCAAAATACCGTTCTTCTCCGGTTACCAAGCGCGCCAAAGGCACTTTTTTTAACGGCACACGCGGTTGTGATATATAATTCATCACCAAAATAAACGCCTGCGGCACAGTTTTGATATTCTCAAAACCAGCCGTGTATCCCCCAGATTATTCATACAGGTGGTCGGCATGAATGCAAACGTCAGCAAATTGCGTTTTAGGGAGAAATTCGCTTACGGATTCGGGGACCTGGCTTCGGTCCTGTATTGGCAGACGTTTATGCTCTATTTCACGTATTTTTATACGGACGTCTTTCTGATTCCGGCCAGTGCCGCCGCCACCATGTTTTTGGTTACCCGAATCTGGGACGGTATCAACGATCCCATCATGGGGGTGATCGCCGACCGGACACAAACCCGCTGGGGAAAATATCGCCCTTATCTGCTGTGGATGTGTGTGCCTTTCGCGGTTGCCGGCGTGCTGACATTCACCGTTCCCGATCTGGGGTCTTCCGGAAAACTGGTATGGGCTTATATTACTTTTATGTCCATCATGATGCTGTATACGGCGATTAATATTCCCTATACGGCGTTACTGGGTGTTATTTCGCCGGACTCCCTCGAGCGCACCTCGGTTTCATCGTTCAAATTTCTGTTTGCATTCACCGCGGGTATCATCGTTTCGGCGACTTTGTTGCCCATGGTGAAAGTTCTGGGGGGAGGCAACGAAGCCCAGGGTTGGCAGTACACGTTTGTTATTTATGGTGTTGCGTTCGTTGCGTTTTTCCTGATCGCCTTTTTTGGCACGCGGGAAAGAGTTCAACCGCCCCGAACGCAAACTCCCTCTTTGAAAAAGGACGTTCGTGAACTGCTGACCAACAAGCCCTGGTTTATTCTGTTGGGCGTAACGCTGACGTTCATACTTTTCATCGCCTTGCGAAACAGCGTCACCGTTCACTATTTCAAGTATGTCGTCGGCGCCCGCGAGGTGGTTTTGCCGTTCTTTGGGGCCGGCACTTATGATTTCGATACCCTGGTTTCCGCTTTTAACACCGTCAACCAGATCGCGTCCCTGATCGGCGTCCTTTTTATAAGTTTCCTGGCCAGGTTGCTGGGCAAGAAAAGGATATTCATGATTTTTTACGCTGTGTCCATCATCAGCATGGCGTCATTTTACTTTCTTAGCCCGCACCAGATCGGTTTGATGTTCTTCCTGCAGATTGTTTATGCGTTGACCAGCGGACCCTTAAGCGTGTTGTTATGGGCAATGTACGCCGATACGGCCGATTACGGCGAATGGAAAAACGGCCGCCGCGCCACCGGCCTGATATTCTCCGCTTCCACCATGTCGCAGAAATTCGGTTGGGCGATCGGCGCCTATGTCGCCCTGACGCTGATGTCGTCATTCGGTTTTGTGCCCAACGAAGTGCAGTCGGCCGACAGCCTCAATACGCTGGTTTTGCTGTTCAGCCTGATCCCGGCCGCTTTCGGCGTGCTCAGTGCATGTTTGTTACTGCTGTACCCGTTAAGCGATGAGCGGGTGCAGGAAATTGAGAGCGAGCTGAAACAGCGCAGAAAGGCGATGGAATGAATCGGCCAAACAGATTGACGGGAATCAGTCTGCTGTCTTGAATCCAATATTTGTATTACCCGTATTACAGGAAGCCTCGTGATCCAGGCGCCTGCCGGCGTTATGGTGTCCGTCATACTCTAACTCTCTGCTGCGGTAAACGCGGATGCGGCAAGCCTGGCAGGCTGTTGAAAGCAGCCTGCTAGGCGCCGCAGGGATGCGCCGCACGAAAATCGAACACGTTAGTGTTTGATTTTCGGAGCAAGGCGCGAATTCACTTCGCGCCGTAGCGAGTTAAAACAAGGCCAGGAAGGGACATCCTGCTAGGAAAAACGCATACTCTCATCTGCTTTATGTATGGGACGGGCATGCCGTAGTCATGGCCGGAGGTTGAGTACGGGAGATGCGGCTATCCATGATTCAAAGAAAATTATGCGTATTGAGATGCCTGTCAAGTTTTGAAGATGGTTGTATTGAAACGGTAAAAGCGGATCACCTAATATGGCTACAGGAAATTGCTGTTAGCATTAAATCGTAAAGGGATGTTCCTAATCTTCGCCAGTTCCGTCTATTTTGTCAGTCTGGTGATGTTCGACATGTTGACTTGCATCCAGGAGATTACCGTGAACACCATAGCTAAATCGTTTGCTGTCGTTAGCTTGTTGCTTGTGCCCGTTGTTTCCCTCGCTGACATTGATTGTCGCAGGCCGATTAAAAGAATATTTACCGGACACACAGACACGACATCCAAGATTCATATCGAGTATTCAGATGGGTATGCTCCCGCTGCGATGCGGTTGCTATACGTTAACAACGACGAAGAAGTTGTGAACAGAACACTGCAGCTGTTACTGGCCGGGCATTTGTCGGGCCGGCACGTTGTAAGCCGGTATGCCGGTGGCCTTGACGGCTCTGAGGCCAGTTGTACGCCAAGATCCATCCAGGCACTGATTGCCGCCTGGATAGAATAAGTTCCAAGACAGATCCGCTGAGCGTCCTGAGGGCGTGAAGCGGATCTGTTGTGTTATTAAATGAAATCATTGCGGAAATTCACAGATAACATCCTGCCCGGTTTGAGATTAGAATGGAAAAAGCGGGTATGAGAACGCAAGTTCAAGGAGAGATATATATGCGGAGAGGATGGTGGTTCGTATTCTGCGCGGGCATTGGATTGAGTGCCGGCGGTTGTGACGAGCAGAGTTCGACGGTAACGGATATCCCACCCTTGGCGGAGGTAGAACCCAAGCCTGAACCTGCCGGGGGCGATGAGCCCGGCCGTGTAGAGCTAACTGTCGAGCATGGCGGAGAGCACGGGTCCTATATTGCGGATTCTGGCGGTCGTGCATTGTACTTGCTGGAAGGCGAGTCGGATAGGAGAGTCGAATGTAATGCAGCATGCGCGCAGGTGTGGCGGCCTTATATCGCGCCGCAGGCCGATCCCACAGCAGCTGATCCGGAAGTGCAGGAGAACCTCATCAGCACGGTCAGACGACAGGATGGTTCGGCGCAAGTTACCTATAATGGACATCCCCTCTACTATTATGTCAGGGACCTCGGGCCAGGCCAGACAACCGGCCAGGACGTGACAGATGCCTGGGGCGAATGGTATCTGATCACGCCGGAAGGTCGGCCGTTGGAGGATGGACAACATGCGTCCATATTGAGAAATGAGTCCGATATAAATTCATGACTCGGCATCACCGGGTATACAGGATTTCAACTCAGGTGATCTGGGCGACGCCGGTGAATGTCACTTTGAAAAATTTCAATTTTTCATCTTCGTTAAAAGAATATATCTTGGGTGTCCAGTAACCATAATTGGGATATAAAGTTCGGGAGAAATATTCCCCGCCGCCCACACGGTTGGTGATTTCCTTGAAACTTCGGCCGTTGCCGGTTGTCGCTCTTGGGCATGTTTTTTGCCTTCCCTCACGGATGACATATCCGGGAAGCAAGATGGAAAAACATTGGTTGAATTGGGCAATAGTCTGGTGGTTGCTTTATCTGATTCCAGCGGGGGCTTTTACCATCGACATGGATTTTGAAAGCGGTGCGCCGGGCAGCAAGGTGGAGGGGCGTTGTACCCCCGGGCAGGCGAGATTCACGCGCGCGGCGGACGGGACGTTTTATACGGTTAGCGATGCGTTCGGATTCGGACAGAGCGCCGAACTGAATATCGAGGCCGGATCACGGGGTACAGGCAGCTGGGGAGGGATTATTTCGTTTGAGGCCTGTGGGGGACGCAGTCTGGAGAAGGGGGATGAAGTCTGGATCAGGCTTCGAACCAAATTCCCCGCCGACTTTGATTTTACCGCCGACCCGCATCTCCTCTTTCTGCGCCTGCCCATTCAAAATGAGGCAGGCAATACACAAGGCGCAAGCGACATATACATTCCCACCGGAAAGAACGGGCACGTATTCGAGTACGTCCGGCAGGGAGACCGGCAATGGGTATATTTCGGAAATATCAGTGATCGCATTGTCCTGGGGTTGTGGGAAACCTATGAGTGGTATGTAAAGCTGAGCGATATCGCCTGGGATGATGAGCCGGGCGAAGGGGCTGTCATGCGGTTTTGGAAAAATGACAATTTGCTGGTGGAAATTACCGACAAGCCCACGCTCGCGGCCCCCGGTGGATATTTGCCCGAGTTTCATTTGTTCACCTATTGGCATGGTGGCTCGCCGCGCACCCAGAAGATGTATATCGACGATTTGAAAATCACGACCGACGTGCCCGATGCCGGAACCGTGGACCAGCCGCGCATCGGCGTCGGTTCCACCGTGCCAAAACCCCCGTTGATTTTGCCTTATTAATAATATTTGAATATCAAATCCCAAAACCATTTATCCGCAGATGACGCAGATATTCGCGGATTATTCAAGAAGTTTTAAAGTACTAATTGCATCGAAATTTTTTATTTTATTTGCGCCTATCTGTGTCATCTGCGGATTGCTCTTTAAAACCGGAATGCCTTATCCAGGGTCAGGGTGAGAGCGTTGCGGCTGTAATCGGCATCATCCGAATTTGATTTATTTTCCGTGTGATCAATTACGATTCCTAATCGCCAGTCGTGAAGCAGGGGCTTATACAGGCGGACGGACAGCAGAGAGCGATTGTCTTGCCTTTTTCGTTGGGTACCGTCGAAGAGGATATTCGCATCCCGGTAACGGCTTTGCATGTAAGCGCCTTCGAGCTCCAATTTCCACTCATAGAGCAGCTTGAAATGCTTGGTAACCGCAAGCTTATGCCGTTGCGGCGAAAAGCTTTGAAAGACGCCGTCTTCCGCCAGATAATCGCTGCGGTCATTGTCTTCCAGGCTGTATTCCAGCTTCCAGTCGCGAAGGATTTCGGAAAGTTCGAGTTTCCCGGTGTAGCGCTTACCGTCAAGGAATGAATAGGCCGGCGCCGCCTCTATGGACTCGTATTCGAGTTGAAGCCTGAGGTGGAAGTCACCGCCCAGGCCGGTTGTGCTTGATACGGCCAGTTGCTTGATATTCTCAAGCCTGTCTCCGCCCAACCGGCTTTGAAGCAGCAAGATGTCTATGTTGTGGCGCCATCGATCGATGGTGATGCTGTAGTCAGTGCCGGCCGCCGCAATGTCAAGATCGTAATTGTCAAGATCGCCGTATCTGTCCAGCAGAGACAGGCCATAGATGCGCAGACCGTTATTCCGGTCACCGGTTGTGTAATAGTGCCCAAACACCATGGTGCCGCCAAACACATCCTCTTCGCCGCTGGCGATGTCGTCCTCGGCGCCGGCAAGCAACACGTTGTCGTCATAACCGCTGTAGATTTCGATCCATAGCAAGCCACGTTCTGCATTCGGAGAGCCGTTGTCCGGTGTGACGATCGAATCCGGGCTCAGCGTTTCCAGGGCATGCCGGCTTAGTTTGCGTAGATTTTCCGTCCGCGAGGATTGTTCGGCTCGTCTGAAATACTCTCGGGCCAGTGCAGGGTTATTCTGATGCCGGGCGATGAGCCCCAGATTGTAATAAGCAAGCCCGGCCATTTTGGGGGAGGAGGTTGCGCGTTTGAACGCTGACGCGGCTTGATGTAGATAGCCCAGCCGGTAATTGGTTACGCCGAGGTTGTAATAAAGCACCGCAGTTTGCATACCGTCGGCCAACGCCATATTAAACTGCTGCAACGCGGCGGGATAATCACCCTGGCGGGCAAGCTCGGTGCCGGCTGCGAAAAACTCCTGGGCCGTTTGTGTCTGTGCCGTGGAAGAAAACGGCAACAACCCAAGGACGAAGAACAAAAGCACAACTGTACTCGCGGACAGCTTTTTGCCGCAATTTCTCATGAATCGAGATTACCTTCGCGGGAACGTGTATGTCAGCGGTTAAAATAGTGTTTTTGGAGCCAAAAGAAAAGGCATTCAAAAGAATGCCTTAATGGATTATCGCCAGGAATTGTAGAGAGTGCCTGACTGGGTATTTATCGCTTGGTGATTGCTTACTTTAATCTGCCCCGTCCATCCCTGGACGGGTACACTGCCGGCTGCCATGGAGGGTACCTGTTGGTGAGGCGCAGCGCAGGTCATGGCGGCCGTTTCCTTGTTCAGGCAGAAAAAGTCGGATTTTATCCATTTGGCTTTCCCTTTCCGGGAATATCTGACTTGCCCGGAACGTCGGGTTTCCCGGGGACGTCGGGTTTCCCAGGGACATCGGGTTTCCCAGGGACGTCGGGTTTCCCGGGGATGTCGGGTTTCCCGGGGACATTGGGTTTCCCAGGGACATCGGGTTTCCCAGGGACATCGGGCTTGCCGGGACGGATTTCCCGCCCGAGTTCTCTGGCCTCTTCGGAACGTTCCCTGCCGAATTCCCTGCCCTTACGCCGGGCTTCATTGGCGTTTTCAAGTCCTGATTCGGCATTTTCAACGGCTTTAAAAGAGGCGGTGTCCGGTAGCTTGATTTCCAGAACCAATGCCTCTTCCGCATAGTTTTCCGAATCCACGACTTCCATGGTGACTTCGTCAAAGTCAGCGGCCAGCAAGGGGGGTGGTATGGTCAGCGCAGACGCCAGTATTGCCAAGATACAGCAATCGAAAAGGCGCCAATATTTTGATCTTAACGTCATCATCGTATTTTGCGGTTATGCGTCCGAGAGGGGAATAGCAGCCGCCACTTGCTTTTGCCTTCCGGATTTGAAATTCAAGGCACCGCTTTCCTCCGTCTGTAAGTCCAGAGGTACTTTCAACGCCTGCTGGTTGTTATCGTATTCGATCTGAGCCACCAGTACGGTGTTGCCATTGTAAATCCCTGTGTTGCCCGACCTGGCGATCAGCGGCAGTGCCAGACCATTGCGACCCTTGTCCAGATGCCCTTCCCAACGTAACCGTTGTTGCCCCGGATACCCCGCAATTTCCACGCCGTCAGGCAGGTCGATGGTGAACGTAACTTCTGAAATGTTGCGTTTGGCTTCCAATACCAGGCGCACGGTTTGTATACGGTTGGGGACCAGTGTGACCGCGGCCGTATTTTTGGGCAGAGAGGCGGCCGGAATCTGTAATTCTTGACTATGCATATATGACCAGAACAGTCCGCCGCCTATGAAGGTTACAATCAGTGAAGCTGCCAAGGCCCATGCACGGAGGCTTTCCCCGCGATGCCGGTCTTGGTGATAACCGGCCATGGCATTGCGTATCAACCGGGCCGACGATTCTTCCCCCAGAGGCGACGGTTCAGGCAATGTGTTTAATCCATTTACCAGTGTCAGCATCTGTCGGTCAAACTCACGGCATTGCGGGCAGGCTTCCATATGCCAATGCAGCCGCATGGCGCTGAGCTCACTGAGATAGCCTTCGTGCCATTCGGTCCACAACAGTCTGAAATTATCGCAGGTCATCATTTTTCCGTCCTCAGAACGGTATACGCTGAAGCCGGGCAAAAGGTTCCATCGTTATCCAATAAAAGTTCGCGCAGCCGTCCGCGTGCACGGTGGAGACGGGATTTTACCGTACCCACCGGTATATCCATTGCCGCGCTGATTTCTTCCAGCGAATAACTTTCCACATCATGCATGATAATCAGGGCTCGTCTGGAAGCCGGCATTTTGTTCAAGGCCGCCAATAGATGGCGTGTCAGTACCCCGGCTTCAAATGCCGCTTCCGGAGGCGCGGTGGGTGTCCCGGCTGCGACGGGGGATTTCTGGTGATAGTCATCGTCTTCGGAAAGCGCGGTATCGGAAAAACTTAATGGTTGACGGCTTTTGTGGCGAACGCCGTCCACAAACTGTCTGTACAAGACCCTCACCAGCCATGGCCGCAGCTCGTCCACCTTCCTGATCTGGTCAAGCATGGGATAAAGTTTGCATAACATAGCCTGCAGCAGGTCTTCGGCATCGATAGTATTCCCGCACCAACGAACGGCCAGGCGGTACAGGGGCTGAATGTGCGGGCGCAGCAATTCCTCGAACTCATGGTTCGAAGAATATCCATGTCGGGCATAGCGTTCGCGATGCCTCCAAAGGCGCGTGATTTTGTCCATGTTTTATATACACGCTATCGGCGGATTCCCGGTTCCCTTTTGCGGGATTTTTTTGCGCTATTTCTAGGCGGGGGCCTGCGATGCGAGGGGAGAGTTTCGTGTCGTAATCTTTAGGGAGAGGCAAAAAAACGCGGCGCATTTCTGCGCCGCGATCCATTTTTGTTATTTTTGATACGTATTTTTGTTCTTATCCGGTCCAGGCGGCTTTGAAGCCGCCGTGTCCAAACAAACATTTCAGATGAAATGCCGGCTTTATGCGTGCGGCATTTGCAATAAAGCCGGAGGTTATCTCAAAGCTGTCCACATCACAAGTAATAGTACCGGTTCCGGACTGCGGTAGGCGGAGCAGGAGGTGTATTGCGGAGCAAATGCCTAACATTTTCACCACTATGCACTATTCATGTGTGACTGCAGAGTCGATTACCGGAGGACCAGATTTTAATCACTTGACTTGCAAATGATAATCATTATCATTTAAGTTTTTCCGGGGGGTGCGAGTGCTGCCTTGTGTCGATGATGTTTAAAGCTCTATTTAACTACTTTCCCGTCATACCGGCGTTGGTTGGCTTGCTTGTATTTTGTCTTATACCTTTTGAAGAACCCAATATGGCCGCATCGGGACCGGAATCAACAATCTGTCCC
>DASVCP010000092.1:0-7972 GCA_036381555.1 Gammaproteobacteria bacterium | reverse complement strand
GTGACAGGATCGCGCGCAATGACCGCCGCTGATGACAAAAAGCCGGCCTGCTCGTGCTGGCTGGAACGCATCTGGGGTAATGAATACAAATCCACTTCTCCACCCCAGATAACGCATTCACGAACCGGTGGGCCGTCGTTTCTTTCCCAAACCTGCGGCTGTATGGGATTCTCATACGCCTCAAACAACCTGTTCTCCAATTCGACCGCAGTGATATTCAGGCTTCTGGCGATACGCGGCAGCGAAGCGCAAACATTGGTGATCACCGGCATGCTGCAGCCCTTTACACTTGAAAACTCCACGACGGGCATGCGCTTTTTGCTTTCGAGCGCTGCGACCGTGGCGGCGATTTCCAGCTGCGGCGAAACCGGATTATCTATCCGCAAATACTCTCGCGGCGTCTGTTGCCGGACAAAGCGTAGAAACGAACGAAGATCCTCACGCATTTCTTAGCTCTTCGACTTTCACGTCGCGTTCGCCGGGCTGCTCCACCGGCAGGTGAGACAGCGGCACTTCTCCGCCGATTGTCACGGCGGAGGAATTGATGGAAAGCTGAATCAGAGCCTGCCGGTCAATCTTGCCATTGGCCTTGCGGGGCAGGGTGCGCCATAGGCGAAAGCGTTTGGGCGCACGGGCAAACGGGATACGCACAAGACAATATGCCCGTATATCCTCCCGCAACCCATCGTCTATCATCGGTTGATTCCCGGCAACCTGCACGTCCGCCTCGACACGTTGTCCATAGAAGGCATCCGGCACTCCAATGACGGCGACATCGGCAACCGCGGGATGTTCGGCAATGATGCGCTCCAGCTCTTCGGGGAAAATTCGCTCGCCGGCCGACTTGATCATTGCCTGCTTGCGTCCGGCCAGATACAGGTCGCCCTCCGCATCAAACCAGCCCA
This sequence comes from Gammaproteobacteria bacterium, assembly GCA_036381555.1. GTDB lineage: Bacteria > Pseudomonadota > Gammaproteobacteria > HTCC5015 > HTCC5015 > DASVCP01. The sequence continues at coordinate 7,067 of DASVCP010000092.1, read as the reverse complement.
GGTCGCCGGTGTGCAGCCAGCCGTCCCGGTCGATCACACGCGCCGTGTCTTCGGGATTCCGCCAGTAACCGTTCATTACATTGTCGCCTTTTACCACCACCTCGCCGATTTCGCCGACCGGCAGCGGCCTGCCTGTTTCATCGACAACGCTCACTCGAATACCCTCCGGCGGCGTACCGACCGACTCGGGTTTGCGGCCGATCTTGGCGGGGTCCAGCATACTGATGCGCGGCGAGCATTCCGTTTGACCGTATGTAACGAATATTTCAACGCCCGGCTGACGCCGGCGCAACTCAACCAGGCGATCGGCGGCAAGTTTTCCGCCCGTTATCGCCAACCAACGCAGGCCCGGCAGACAAGTGTCCAACAAGCCGCCCCTGTCTATCAACGCATTGATGTGAAAGGGAACGCCGGATAACGCCGTTATTCCGTGCCCGGCGATATACCTGACAATTGCCCGTGGAAACAGAAATCCGCCGGCCATGTGAACGGCAGCGCCATGCAGCAGGTGAACCAGCAACTGTAACAAGCCATGCACATAGTGTAACGGCACTAACATCAGGTAAACATCCCGCGCACTGATATTCAAGCGCTGGCTGTCGAGCCGGGACACCGTCAACAGATTGCGATGCGACAGGCAGACGCCCTTCGGCCTGCCCATGCTGCCGGAGGTATAGACGATGGCGGCAATATTTCCGTCGCCGGCACCTTCGGTCTCCGACCGGCCTCCCCAATCCGCCGGGACGGGGTACCGGACCAAATCGTCGAAGTCCTGGTCAATCACAACCGTGTCGAATGAAAACGGACGGTCAAGGAGCTCAAGCCGGCGCTCAAGATAATGGCGGGTGGTAAAAATCACTGCCGGCTCGCAATCGATCAGAATTTCCTTCAGGCTCCCCGACTGCAGGTATTCATTGAGACACACTACGACAGCGCCGGCTTTTAAAGCCGCCCATATGATAACAACAGGTTCGATGCCGTGATCGGCAAGTATGCCCACTCGATCACCGGGGTGAACGCGCCGGCTTTGCAGCCAATGTGCAATGGCGTCGCTTTGTTTCCAAAGATCGGCATAGCTGAGCATGCGACCTTTGCAACAAAGGGCGATATTGTCAGGATAACGGCTGACGACCGGAGCGAGCCTGTCAGGCAGACGCATGATAATCTGAACAGGTCTTATGCAGCATTCGAAGTTTTCTCCACGTAAGCAGAGATTGCTTCCAGCGTTGAAAAATTTTCAGGCGTCAAATCATCGGTGTCAATGGTGATACCAAAGTGTTCTTCGCACCAGACCACCAATTCCATCATCGCCACGCTATCCAACAGCCCGGACTCGAGCAGGTTCTGGCCGGGATCAACGCCTTTTCCGGCGGCGGGATTGAGGGTTTTGATAAAATCCAATATTTCCGAAACCTTGTTCATTTTACTTGCTCCTCCCATCTACATAGTCATCAGGCCGCTGGATTAATTTTCGCACCCTGCATGGAATAAACCTCCCGGCTTTGCACGCTCTTGCTCTCTCCTGATGTTCCTTTCGAGTTGAATTTATTGCAGACGTGATAATGCAAAACCCGGACCAAAGCGGCGTCCGGACGAGAATAAGCTGTAAATGAAAAACCGGAGTGCAAAAGATTATTATGTTGTTTTAAATCACATAATTTACGCTGCATCAATCAAAAATCTTTAGCGCCCGCTTTACTCTCCATGAAATCTCTACACAGCGTTACTCCAGGATTTTCATCCTCTTGATCAACTGCCTTTCGACCGCATCCTCACGCAACTCAAAACACCCGCCGAGCGGACTAAATTTGTTTTCCGTAAACGCTACCGGATCCTCCATCAGCAGGCTCTTGTGCTGACCCAGTCCCTCCACATAAGGCAGGCTCTCGCTGTATGTCAATAAAAGTTCGGAAGCACGATTCAATACCCCCGATTCGCCCACCATGGTGCCCGCAACAATGTCCAGGCCGGCCAACAATGCCGCATCCCGCATAAATATGGAGCCTACAAGCCCGCCGCACTTCCCAACCCGAATATTAAAAATCTGGTAGACGCGACTGCTCAGCCAGCGGTTGAGATCGGTCGGCGTGCACAGCGACTCATCCGCCATTAATGGTACATGTGTGCATTTGAGAAGCTCCGCCAGCTTTTCCTCCAGTTGGGGATCATCGGCGGCGAACGGCTGTTCCAGCGATTGTATGGGCAGCCGTTGACAATGCACGAGCATTTCAATCGCCTGCTCAAGGCTTAGTGAGCCGTTGGCATCCAGACGGATCGGCATTCGGCCTTTTAAGGCGCTGTTAAGACAGCATAACCGTTCAATATCGTTGGCAAGACCGACTTTAACCTTTATGACCGTCGCACCGATCAGTTTTGCCTGTATGACATACCGCCGAATCTGCTCATCCGCGCATTCAAAGCCCAATGTGGCGCAGTTTCCCGGCGGTGACACCCGGCGTGGTCCCAGCAGGCGATTTATATTGACCGGCTGAAGTTGTGCGTAGGCGTTTAAAAGCGCCAACTCAAAACCTCCCAACAGTGCCGTACCCCAAAGTTCTTCGAACCACGCCGTTTTAATGAAATTCAGCAGCGTCTCCAGAGAGGCGAAACTTCTTCCAACCACTTCCGAGGCCAGACCCGGACCTTCCTTATTGAAAATGCTGTCATTGGTTTCGCCGGATACGTAGCCTCGCGCCAGTATCTCACCAAACCCCGTTACACCTTCACACGTATTCAGTAAAACCAGAATTTTATCGGAGCAGTGCCTGGTCGCGCGGGCATGAGAGAAACTTTGCTTGAAGGGTGTTCTAAGCCATATTAATTCGCAGGACTTAACCCGCATGTATGATGTCCATAATTTCAATCGATCGGTCCAGATCCAGTCCCGCATTCAGCATTTCATTTTTCCGCTGCGCGTCACTTACGGCAAATGACTGACGCAAACGCCGATATTCTTCGAATCCCCTGGCGCCTGCCACCAATCCTGTCAACGCGCCCAGTCGACCCGACGCGCATTTGTCGCCGTATTCGCTGTTAATACACGACAACTGGCTGTCGAACTCCTTTATCCAGCGACGGATTTCCTGCCGATGTACGGCGATATCCTCTGCGGCGTATTCGTCCATCCAGTTCAACAAAACACCGTAATGCGGAAGCCTTCCGGAGCGTGGGAAACAAAGAATTTCACGCGGCGCCAGGCCGCAGCTTTCCCGTGTCCGCCTGGCAGCTTCGGAAACCTGGAATTCGGTCAGCTTTTCTCCGGTTATGCTGGACGTTCTGCCCGTTCTGCAAAGAAATTCGATAACGGGAACTTGAGCCAGGAAACCGTTGACCTGCACACAATCGCCGGTGCGATACCGGTAAAGACCGCCGCCTGTCGTCACAACCGGTTCGTAAGATTCTCCCTGTTCCAATTCCCAGGCAAAACGGGTTTCGGGGTTTTCCGATTCAATCTCCGTCTCGGGTATAAATTCAAAAAAGTGTGACTGGTAAGCAAGTGCACCGCCGCTCGCCCCGTCCTCCAAAGGTATAGCCATGATACATTCGCTGGATTGCGTGATGTAATCGCGCTCGCTAACTCCTGCAAGATAGGGGGAAAGCTGGCGATAATAAGGCTGGACAATCCGGGAACACCAGCAGATCGCCTGCTCCAGTGCCGGCCAAAGCCGTTTCAACTTCAAGCTTCCACCTCCGACTGCCCCGGCCAGATCTTTCGCCCGCTCCTTGTCGATCTTCAGGCGAGCATGCAACCCTGCGGGCAGTTCAGCCATAAACTCCCCGTCATCCCGGCCCCAGTCGCCATGATTCAGCCCGTCAACCAACTGCCCAATCGAACTTTCTATCACCCTGCAGAACATCAGTAGCGTACTGGGATTAAGGCACATAATGCCGTGCAATGGCCCCTGCAGCATCAGGCGGGCGGCGGCATAGTGCCGGTGGCCGTGATCAGCGATCAAGCGCAATTCCCTGGGTATTGGCCAACGTTCGCGCGAATGCATGCCGTGTGTGCGGCGCCCCCAGAACGTAGCCTCGGACAATATCTCAACGCCACTTTGTGTACGGTCCATTTGCCCGGAATCGGTAAAGTTTGCGACCATGCATCCGGTTTTGAGCGCCGGATGGGCCTTGTAAACCTCCTGCCAAAAGACACCGAACGCGCGGGTCTTTTCCCTGATCAGCGAAGGTGTGACCGGAATCAGTTTCGGCGCAGCCAGGGATCCGCTGGTCTTGAAAAAAGCCAGCACACGTTCGGTTGTAAGCACATTGCTCTCGACCAGTATCATGCGGTCCACATCGGCGCGAATATCCTCGTAAGTCACTAACGGAATCTTTCGCCTGAAATCGCCCGCATTCTTGATGCTGTCGAATTCATGGCGCCGGCCGTACTCGCTAGCGAGGTTTTGGCGAACCATGTCATTCAACAACAAGGCGCTCTGCACCGACTCGAGCTCGGAGCACTGCCTGAAAAACCGTTCCGATTCCAGAGATACAAGCATGAGGTATAGATTAAAAACAACGACCGTTATGAGTATAACGCAATCACAAACTGGAACGTCATTAGTGAAATGACAGAAATATCCGCGACAAATAAACCGGCTTAAATCATGAAGATCTCAGGAACGATGAAACCGACTTGCTCCATTGGCTTTGCCCGGATGACTGGTTCACGGTTTCTCTTAATATTTCTGAAAGATTTCTTATCTGTTGGTTGGCGGTAAATTCGCTTACAATCCGCTCACGTGCGGCACACGACATGCGCTCTCTCAAATCAGGGGATAACAAAAGCTGCAGAATCTTATCGGCAAGCTCGGAGTGGTCACCCGGCTTGAACGAAAATCCGCTGACCCCGTCCACAATGCATTCCTTGAGACCCTGCAGGGAAGACGCAACTACCGGCAATCCGCAAGACTGCATCTCCAGTGGCGACAATGGAAATGAATCCCAACCCGTCGAGGCGATCACCCCCATATAGCAGCATGGCATGATATGTTCCACTCCCGAGCGGTAGCCGCCAAAGGTGATATGTCTCTCGGCGCACGTCATCCTGTATAACGGATCAAACCTCCGCTCCTCGCCATCCTTGTTGCCGAGAAACAGGAAATGAACGTCCTTTCTCCCTTGGTTGACGATAAGCTCTACGGCAGCCTTTACAATAACATGTACGCCTTTCCTCTCCTCCATGTGGCCGGAGTAATAAACGATCTTCCTGTCACGTGGGATTTTAAACATCTCGTAGACCAGGCTTTTATCCTCAACAGGACAAAACTTCTTTTCGTCAACGCCGTTATAAACCACCTGCGTTGCCGACCGGGCAATTCCCCTCCCGCATACTGCCGTTTCGCGCATCGCTTCCGATTCCAGAATAAACAGATCGGGTTTATAAGGTGTCAGGGCAACCTGCACCCGTTTGGCGAGAAGCTTGAAGCCATGATTGATGCTGCTCATCGGCGCCCCCCAATATGAAATGAACCGTTCGATTCCCGCCCTGCGCAATACTTTGTGTATAGGCGCACCCAAGGGCTGATCAAATCCGAACAGTGTTCTTATGTTGTTGTCTTTAATATAGCGGGTAATTTTGTCGGCGGAATAAGCACTATGGTCGCGGTAATCGAATTCGATAATATTTTTCACCCTACCCTTCAGTGCGGGGTTCAGCCCCTTTCTTACGCTGGGATATGCAAAATGAACCTTTTCAGGGCACCCAAACACATTCAGCCCCATTTCAAAGAAAACCGTTTCCAGTCTGCCAATCGCGTATCCTGTATTGGATTCACAGTGAAATAGCACCAGTAGACCGCTCATGGATTTCGCCTCTCCTGGACAGGAGACACCGTCTTGAGTTTTTGCGGAGAGGCAACCCGATTGTCACTGAACAGACTCTCGTATTCAGAACAGATGGCCGGCCACACGTACTGCCTGATGGCGAACCGTCTGCCAGCCTGACCCAGACGCTCGGCCTTTTCTCTTTCCGTCAACAACTCGTAAGCAGACGTGATCCACTCGGCGGAATTTTCCCCACAAACCAGTATTTGCTGTCCATGCACGGCGCCGATCCCACCGTTGGAGATCCTGCTCGCGATTACGGGCCTGCCGGCATACATGACTTCAAGAATCTTGTTTTGCTGACCCGCCCCGGCATCCAGTGGCAAAACAAAAATGCTTACCGAATTGACATACGGCCATATATTGGCCACCGTACCCGTTACATGTATAAACTTCTCTTTTCCTAACGCTTTCACTTCCTCGGCGGGCGACCGGCCGATGATATACAACTCCAACTCAGGCAGTTTTTTCCTCAGCGGCAGATAGATCTGCTCATACAGTTTTAATGCAGCCTGTATATTTGGTTGATAGCCCATATTGCCAAGAAAACCTATGCTGAGCGGAGAAACCGAATCCAGACGGTCTTCGACATAATCGTCTACGTAAATTCCATTGGGAATCACATGAGGCACTTTTCCTCCGGTTAGCGCTCTTGGAACTGTCCGCGCATCGACCGGCGAGATATAGACAGGCACATCCGCGGCCCGAACCAACCCGGCCTCCCACAGGAGGGTATGCCACTTTTCGTAGCGCAACAAAATTCCACCGCGTTTCCGGCTGCTGAACAAACTCGGCGAATCAACGAAATCTATAACCCACCGCTTGCTTTTGATTGCCGGCTTCAGACGGCGGATATAGTCGGCATGAGAAGACGTAACCCAAATCACTGCGTCATAACCAACATTGCCGGCGAAGGCTTTTATCCGGCTTATATGTTCATCGGCCTCATAATGCACGAACTCCAGCGGTGCACTCCATGGAAACCACGATCTTACACGGGTAAAAATCTTTCGCCACGGCGATTGGACGCACTTACTACTTTGGTCAATGATGCAGAGGCGATTCAATCTCCTCCGCATGTACTCGATTTCGTCCTCAATGCCGGACCGCACGGTTATGGAGACGAGATCGACATCGTGCCGCAGAGACAAATAGTCGATTATCGGATAATACCTTATCGTGAACCCGTTCTCCCTGGGAGGATACGGAACATCCGGCATTATCACCAACAGTCTCATATACAA
>DASVCP010000091.1:0-4115 GCA_036381555.1 Gammaproteobacteria bacterium | reverse complement strand
GACACCAGCAAGTCGCCGATGTCGTGCATATCAACGAAAGCGTTGACGTGCTCCGTCTCATCGACCTCCGCCCAACTGCCGCGGAGCTCTTTTAACGTGTCAGGCCCCAGTGTCGCGAACAAAAAGGCCCCGCCCGGCTTTAACACGCGCCGGCACTCCCCAAAAACCGCTTCGAGATCCGGACACCACTGCAGCGTCAGACTGGAGAAAATCAGCTCCATGCCGGCATCCTTGAAGGGTAGCGCCTCCGCGCGGGCGCAAACCGGCTGTGGCGGCCGCCAGTATCCGGCGCGACGCTTCAACTCAAGTAACATGGGAAAGGCAAAGTCCAGCGCGAAGACCCTGGTCTTACCGTAACGCTTCTTTAAAGCAAGGCTTCCGCCACCCGTACCCGTCCCCATGTCCAGTACCGTCTCAGGCTGCAGCCTGATGTAATCAAGCCGACTCAGTAACCGCTGATTGACCTCCCGCTGCAAAACCGCGGCCTCGTCGTAGGAATCGGCCGCCATGCCAAAAGCCTGTCGCACCCTGGCGCTTCTCCCATCGGCATTTTGTCCATGATTTGCCATCACTCGCCCAGCCAACTCCGCATTCGCCTCACAAACATCTCGGGATAGGACATAAAAGGGATATGACCACAATTCTCAAATACGTCAATTCGTACGGTTTCATTTAGCTGCACCAGCCCGGCAACCACCTCGACCGGCACCAGCCTGTCCGCATCGCCCAACGCCACCCACAATGGGCGGGCCAGCCCCCGGAATATCTGCCGTAAATCCTCGTCGCGCAACAGGCGCAGCCCGGCGCGCAATGCGGGCATAATCGCTTGCGCATTGCGATTGACTATCGACTGCAATCGCCTGCTCAACTGGACGGCACCGGGATCACCCAAGGCTACCAGCTTGATGAATCTTTTTACGGTTTTATCGTCGGCCTCATTCAATCCGGCGCCAAATTCATCCAGCAGATCTGCCGGTACAGCATGCGGCCAGTCGGTGTCGGCAGTGAATTTGGGCGAACAACCAATCAGCCCCAAACGGGTTATACAGGCTGGGTTGTGCCGAGCAATCGCCAGGGCCAGCAATCCTCCCAATGACCACCCAATCACAATACTCGAGGCGGGAATAACAGAAACAGCGGCACCGGCCCAGTCTTCGAGACGGTCGCCGGGAAAACAGTCGGCATTTATCCCGTGCCCGGGCAAATCGATACGATGAACCGTAAACGAACCTTCCAGCAACGGCAAAACCGGCTGCCAAACCTCGGAATTCATGCTCCAACCATGCAACAGCACCAGATTCGGCCCTTTGCCAGTGATCTTTGATTTTAATCCCTTCATTTATGCATTCTATTCTCGTCACGCACGCTTTTCGGTAGACTCAAAGCCTTCCATTCAGATATTGGCTGCTCATGACAATGACACTAATTTGCCTGTCGCTGGCCGGATTGCTGTTCGGCTACCTGCTGGGGTCGCTGTCTACCGCGATTATTCTCTGCAAACTGATGCGACTGCCCGATCCCCGTTCGCAAGGTTCCGGCAATCCCGGCGCCACCAACATGCTTCGCATCGGTGGCAAAAAGGCCGCCATTATCACACTGTTGGGGGACGCCTTGAAAGGCTTGCTTCCCGCGCTGGCGGCGGTGCTGGTAATTAACATCCAAAGCTCACTTAGCGAAGCAACCTGGCTACCGGCCGTCGCGGGACTTGGCGCCTTTCTGGGACACCTGTACCCCGTGTTTTTTGGTTTTAAAGGGGGCAAAGGCGTAGCCACGGCTTTCGGTGTGCTGGGAGGAGTTGCCTGGCCGGTTCTTGTCCTGACCGGACTGACCTGGCTGATCGTGGCTTTTATCTCCCGGTATTCGGCGCTGGCGGGGCTGACTGCATTCGCCCTGGCTCCCGTGTATGCCCTATATGTATCCGGCTAAATATTTACAAGCATTTTTATTGCCGTGATGACTTTGCTTATTTTCTGGCGGCACCGGGGGAACATCCAGCGACTCTGGAACGGAACGGAAGGGAAGATTGGGTAAAAACAGCTAGGGGCAGCGCCCTCATTAGTTCCCCTCTCCCTCTGGGAGAGGGTAATCGGTGGGCGCTGCCCAACCCCTTATAAAGGCCAGCGGGCTTTGCATTGGATTTCCAGATCCCGGTTATGCAATCCCTGTTTCAGTTTCAGATAGCCTGTATAAGCAATCATAGCGCCGTTATCGGTGCAAAATTCAATACGCGGATAGAATACTTCCACGCCCATAGACTCGCCCAATCCCTTCAAACGGGCCCGCAAGCGCTGGTTGGCGCCGACGCCGCCCGCAATAATCAAACACTTGAAGCCGGTCTGCTGCAACGCACGACGGCATTTTATCGCCATCACATCGACCACCGCCTCCTCGAAACCCCGGGCAATATCCGCCCGGGTCTGAGGATCGTCCGGATTGGCATTGATGGTGTTCATGGCAAAGGTTTTCAGTCCGCTGAAGCTGAAATCCAGTCCAGGCCGGTCGCACATCGGACGAGGAAACTGAAACCTGCCGGGATCGCCCTGTTCCGCCAGCCGGGCAACCGCCGGGCCTCCGGGATATCCCAACCCCAACAGCTGCGCGGTCTTATCGAATGCTTCACCGGCGGCGTCGTCCAGGCTCTCGCCCAGCACCGCGTATTCACCCATTGCCCGGACGCTGACCAACTGACTATGCCCTCCTGATACCAATAACGCCAGGAAAGGGAAATTCGGCGCCGGCGACTCCAGCATCGGGGCCAGCAAATGCCCTTCCATATGATGAACGGCAACAGCGGGGATTCCAAGCCGCCAGGCCAGACTGCGTCCGAACGCGGCCCCGGTTAACAATGCCCCCAGCAACCCCGGGCCAGCCGTGTACGCAATGCCGTCAATGTCATCGAAACCGACGCCGGTTCTGTCCAACAAGCGCTTTAAAAGCGGAATCAAACGACGTATATGATCCCGTGAGGCCAACTCCGGAACCACCCCGCCATATTCGGCGTGCATTTTCACCTGGCTGTGCAATTCATGCCCGACCAACCCCAGCGAATCATCGTACAACGCCAGGCCTGTCTCATCGCAGGAAGTCTCGATACCCAATACCCGCATTTCCACTCAATCTCGTCAAAGCTGTTAAAAACGCCGCAATACTACCCGAAACCGTTCCTTATGGAACCCTATCCGCAGATCACGCAGATAAAACGCAGATAAAGAACTTGGTATCAAGCACAATAGAAGAAGACTGGATTAAGCTATGGTCCGCCCGACAAGGACGCCGATTTCTCAAATCTTTTAAGTATTTGAAAAATGAAGAAAAACGAAAGTTATATTTCCTTTTACTCCTTGTCTGTGGACGTAAAAATACTCGCGGGACAATAAGCTTCCTATAAACCATCTGTGAGCATCTGCGCCATCTGCGGATCGGCTCTTTTCGTTCAAAAAAGGCGAAATCGTTGGCAGCGGGAGTCCAAATCATTATAATCGCGTCCCATTTTCATCAGAAAACGAGGTTTAAATGCCTTCTGTACGCATTAAAGAAAACGAACCGTTCGAATCCGCAATGCGCCGCTTCAAGCGTACATGCGAAAAAGCCGGTATCCTGACAGAAACCCGCCGCCGCGAGTTTTATGAAAAACCCACCACCGAGCGCAAGCGCAAAACGGCCGCCGCCATTAAACGGCACCAGAAACGCTTATCCAAGGATGTCACCCGGCGCACCCGCGCATATTAAGCCCAGTTAGCAAAAACCGTTGTGAGTGATTCTTCGCTTAAAATTCGTCTTCAGGAAGACATGAAAACCGCCATGCGCGCGGGCGAAAAGCAACGTCTTGGCGCCATCCGGCTTATGCTGGCTGCGATCAAACAACAGGAAATCGACGGTCAAACCCAGCTTGACGACAGCGGCGTTATCGCCGTGCTGGATAAAATGACCAAGCAGCGCAAAGAGTCCATCGAACAATTCAACAAGGCGGGGCGCACGGATCTGACCGACAAGGAACAGGCCGAGTTGGATGTTATCCGCGACTATCTTCCCCAGCCTCTCAGCGAACAGGAAATTAATCGTTTAATCGAAGACGCCCTTCAGACCACCAAGGCGGAATCGGTAAAAGACATGGG
>DASVCP010000090.1:0-5174 GCA_036381555.1 Gammaproteobacteria bacterium | reverse complement strand
GTTTCTGCTGCTGTTGGGCACGTTCGTCCGTTACATCACCCCCAATATCATCGACGAGGCCAACCACTTTGCCGCCAACCTCGGCAGCGTGAAAGGGCGCGTGGTCGAGATCAAGGACGGCCTGGCCGAACAGTACCCGGGGCTTAACCGGGCGATCAGCGGTTACATGCGCAGCCAGCTCGACGAAAACGCGCTGGAAAATTTTCAACTGCGGATGGCGGCGGAAAGACAGCGGCTGGGCATCGACGACAAGCAACTCAACGCCTATAGCTACGGGGGAGTGACCGACGCCGAGACCGCGGTGAAGATCGAAGAGTATTTTACGCTGGAGGATCAGCTGCTGATCGACTCTTTCCTGGCTCAGCAAATCTCGTTGGTGCGCGAATACCTGCCCATGCTGATCAATCTGTTGTACCAGGTGCTGGAAACCCTGCTGCTGTCGCTGCTGTTCAGTTTCCTGATCCTGATCGATATTGTTTCCCTGAAAAAGCAGACGCAAAACCTGAGCCTGTCGCGGCTGAGCGATTTTTATCACGAAACCGCACAACCGGTCGCCCGCTTCGGCTACGTCGTCGGCCGCGGCATACAGGCGCAGTCCATGATCGCGCTGGTCAACACCGTGCTGACCCTGACCGGGCTGCTGATCCTGTCGATCCCCTCGGTGGCGGTGCTGTCGCTGATCGTATTCGTCTGCGGTTTCATTCCCGTGCTCGGCACGTTTATCTCGACCGTTCCCATCGCGCTGGTGGCGCTCAACACCGGCGGCCTGCAGCTCATGCTCGGCATCGTGTTGCTGATCGTGATCATCCACGCGCTGGAAGCCTACGTGCTCAACCCGCTGATCTACGGCCGGCATTTCAAGCTCAACCCGGTGATCGTGCTGATCATATTGTTCGTGGGTTACCACCTGTTCGGTATCTGGGGCGTGCTGCTGGGCGTGCCGGTGACGCAGTACTTCATGCATCATGTGTTCGGTATCCAGGTGTGGCGCGAGGACCGCTTGGGGGCTGGTTGAATATAAAAGCAATTTAACCACGGAGCGCACGGAGAGCACAGAGGGGTTAAAACAAAAAAGACTACCATGCCGTGTGCGGAGCACGCGGTAAGAACAAGTGAAAAGAGAGACACGGAGGTTTTAATTTAAAAAATAATCTAACCACGGGGAACACGGAGAACACAGAGAGAGCTAAGTTAAAAATAAAAAAGACAAAAAATTAAACCACGGGGCGCACGGGGAAAAAATAAGAACGTAGCCCAAAGAGAGACACGGTTTTGGTAGGGTGGGCACTGCCCACCGCTGATTTCTAAAATAAACCTCACGCGACCGCCCGCACGAGGTACGAGTCGTATTACAAGTGAAATGCACGAGTCCATGGAGGGACGAGGTACGCTACCATGGATGGTAGTGGTAGAGCCGCGTCCGGAACGAAGGCCGAGACTCTGTCTGGAAACATAGTGTGAGATAATGCAGGGAGGATTTATCTGCCGAAGGCGCTAAGACGCGAAGTCAAAGCCAAGAGGAAAAATAAAATCTTTCTACAAAAAGCCCCTTTTAAGCCTGCCCAAGGCCCTCTAAAACTTTTCTCATATGAGAACTTGGTGTAGATTTGGCAAAGAACCAATAAATAGGTTGGAAACGATCAACCCTGGCGATTTTCGAAAAACGGGGTTTGGTGGCGAAAATGATTAAAAACCAATGTCTTAAATTGCATATCTCGATAAATCTCGAAAAATCTCGAAAAATAGGAGGAGTCCTCCTAATATGGAAATTGAGGAGTGATGCGTCTTTATTATGCTGTTAGCCTTGATGGAGTGGAGTCGGTGTCTGATGTAAAGAAGCGCGCAAATACGTTCGATACTGGAATCGCAGCCGAATATTTCATATTGTCACAAATCTATCGGCTTGGTCTTGAGGCTTATATAAGTCAGGGCAACAAGAAAGCTATCGATATTCGAGCCATACAAGAGGATGGTACTCCAATATCTATTGATGTTAAGGCGGTGCGCGGGTACTCATCTCTAGTAGTAAACAACGTTCAAGCAAAAGAAAACCACTACGTTGCTTTCGTCATCTACAATAATAGATTCGAGGATGTCTTGACTCTGCCAGAGGTATACATAGTCCCAAGTATCGAGGTGCTCTCAATAACGAAACACTTTAATAAAGAAAGGCGGGTCATGAAGGGGGAGCTTGGGAAGTATCTGAATAACTGGGATACTTTGAGAGTTAACAAAGCGCTTCAGTCGACATTAAAAATGGGTTCGGCAGAGCTTTAGCGTCAAGGTATTACACTGTTCAAGGAGAAAATATGAGTACTTGGCCAGATAGACTTTTTGATCTTATCTATTTCCCTGCGATGGATGACAAATTAGATGAATTGGCGGAACTTGCAGAGGATGAAAATTGGGAGTATCAGAATACGCCGGATACCCATCATAAGCCTATTCTGTTCAACTATCTTCAGCATACATATGCTCGTTTAGCATTAGAAGATAATAAAATCGTTATCTCAGATGATGGTCAGTGTATTACGTTCAACACCGGGTTGGTTTCTGATAATTAGGAGCCAATTTACGCTTTTGCAAATACAAATCGGAACCCTGGTTCGAATGCTCCCTGGTACTTTCAAGGTTGGAGGAGGGGGGGAGAATACGATATGGCAAAGTTTTCGGCGCTTCCGGAAATGGCACACTATTTCAATGATCCATCTGCTTTGGTTTTTGATCCTAGAAAAGAATTAAGGGCAAATATCGAGCATATAGTCACTGATAACAAAGAAAGATTCCCGGAGCCATATAAATCAATGGGTGACTATGCTGTTCAGACTTTTTTGAAAGGCGCATTGGACAATTCCCAAGAAAGAGTTAAAAGAAATTACAAGACTGCCATTCCACACTATTATAGGGGAAGAGTTCAGCTCTTGTTGCCGCTTTGTCTTGGGAATCCAAGCAAGGCTGATTTGGCGATAGTCGTCGAGGATCATGGCAGTTTTTATCGAGCAACAACATGCTTGACTCTTGATATGGCTTATAACAATGCAAGGCAGTTGGCCCGTCCAGATCGCGATTGGCTTCTGCCCTAATGCTGCGTTACCCGGGGAGTCCACGAGGTTGGTTTATGCTTTATAATGAACACTAAACTTGGTGTAGATTCTGAGGGGAGATAAAATCATGAGGTTTGAAACCTCTTGGCGAATGTAGGCAACTCTGTATAAGCGTCATTTTTTAGTGGATTACGGGAAAAAGCACCTGCCTATAATCAAGAAACAGAGGTTTGAGACCTCTTAGACGAGAAGAGATCATTTGGCAAATGAAAGTTAATCGAGATAAACCGGATAAGTGGAAGGATGATATAGCGCAATCGGTCGATATGTACAATGAGTGGTTCATGAAGTTCGCGCCAAAGGCATTTCGCGAGACACGGATTCAGACTACCAAGGACGTAGAGGCGGCTCTACGTTCTACGGGCAATCTCACGAATATCAAGCCCTCCACGATGCGTAACAACCCGGAAATCCTCCCGACGCTCCGAATGTCAACATGCCCGCCGCTTGCAGTCGATCGTCTCATAGGTCTTGCCTCGGTCTCCACAAATCTCGTGAAGAGCATGGAGCAAAAAAGGAAGCTTCCAGAGCGAATGTCAGCAGAGGTGGCCGACGCTGAACTTGCCCGCATTGCCGCTATTATTGTCAAGATGGCCGACCCGGACATCTTTGTTTGGCTTTCGCGCAAGGACCAAATAGCCACCGAAATCGAGATTCACCGTGCCGCCACTATCGTTGCGGATCGGCTCTGCGGCTCGGTTGCGAACCCTATTATCCGCAATGCTCAGGAAAAGCGGCAACTCGCGGCTATCAAGGCTTGGCTTGAAGCGCGCGGCTATAAGCAGCTTCCCGGCGGCGACGGTGTCAAGTTTGATACCATGCCGCCCGGAACCTTCAGCTTTCGCATGAATGTCCCGGTGAGGCTTGAAGGAGTGGCCAAGCCTGTCAACATTCCTATTGATGCTGTCATTAACTCTATTAATAGGAGAATTAAGAACCGTGGTTTCCCGATTTTCTTCGAGGCGAAGTCCGCAGGCGATTTTACAAATCCCAACAAGCGACGCAAGGAAGAGGCCGTGAAGATGACCCAGCTTCGCAATACCTATGGCAACAAAGTGAAGTTCAATCTTTTTCTCTGTGGCTACTTCGACAGCGGCTACCTTGGGTATGAGGCCGCAGAGGGCATTGACTGGGTTTGGGAACATCGTATTGACGACCTCGCTAAGTTTGGAATCTGAGCATGTCGCACATCGTTGAAGAGAAAGAACAGGAGCGTCTTGCGCTGCAGGCTACTCTCGATGCGGAGAAGACTCAGGTCGAGCGCAACCGTCTTGGTCAGTTTGCCACACCTACGGCCCTCGCCGAAGACATCCTCCGTTACGCTGCGTCCCTCCTGCCTCCGGCCGCCAGTATCCGTTTCCTCGACCCCGCCATCGGTACAGGCTCCTTTTACTCGGCTTTCCTTAAGGTTTTTCCGGTAAATCGCATTGCTGAAGCCCTTGGCTTTGAACTCGACCCGCACTACGGCATGCCGGCGAGGCGGCTCTGGAAAGATACTGGCTTAACGCTGAAACTTGCCGATTTTACCCGAGCAGCCCCGTCGCCACGTTTCAACATCCTGATCTGCAATCCACCTTATGTGCGGCATCATCACCTGAACAACGAAGATAAAATCCGTCTTCAGCTTCGGACCCAACGGGCGAGTGGAATGAAGATAAGCGGTCTTGCCGGCCTCTATTGCCACTTCCTTGGGCTCTCATACGCCTGGATGATGGACGGCGGCCTCGCCGGCTGGCTCATTCCGAGCGAGTTCATGGACGTGAACTACGGTCAGGCCGTGAAGCGTTTCCTCCTCAATCGAGTTACGTTGCTGCATATTCACCGATTCGACCCGAACGACATCCAGTTCGCCGACGCGCTTGTTTCTTCGGCTATCGTCTGGTTTAAGAAGGAACCACCGCCTGACGATCACGAAGTTAAATTCACCTTCGGCGGCACTCTATCCGAGCCGAAGCTCTCACGCTCCGTATTGTCAGACGCCCTTGTACACGAGCCGAAATGGACACGTTTTCCGGTTGCCGGTGTGCGCGACCGAGATGGCATCCCAACACTCTCGGACTTCTTCCAGAT
>DASVCP010000089.1:0-6335 GCA_036381555.1 Gammaproteobacteria bacterium | reverse complement strand
TGGAGAGGTGTCCGAGTGGTTGAAGGAGCACTGCCCGCTGGGCGGAGCCCTGCGTAAAAACCAGTCAACACTTTCCAGGATCAAGAGAAGCAATGATGTAAAAGACTAGAAAATTCCGGAGAGGTGTCCGAGTGGTTGAAGGAGCACGCCTGGAAAGTGTGTATACGTTAATAGCGTATCGAGGGTTCGAATCCCTCTCTCTCCGCCAACAAACTAAATAAAAAGGGGTCCCTTGTGGACCCCTTTTTAGTTTGTCGTCGCAGACGGATTCGAACCCTCGATGGATATAATAAGGCTCGGGTTCGACAAAATCGCCGGGAGCGATTTTGCACGAGCGAAGCGAGCCCGAAGGGAGAGGCGCAAGGATGCGCCGAGTAATCCCTCTCTCCGCCATACAAACTGAAAAGGGCCCCTTGTGGGCCCTTTTCAGTTTGTTTGATGAAGATGGATTCGAATCCTCGGTACCGATTACAAAAAAGCTGGGTTCGACAACCTCAAGGGACGGAGGAAATACTGAAAACGTAGGGAACGTTTTCAGTGAACCGACACGGATGGCGGAAATGCCGCCGCAGATTCTTTGCTCTTGCAAGATATGTAGGGAACAGCCTTTGTCATGGCGATAAGCGATTTTGATCTGCCGAAAGCAGTCCCCGAAGGAAACGCTCCACCGATATCGGTAACTGGCACGAAACCGTCAGCGGTACAGGAACCACGAAATGGTGAGGTAGCAGGTGTAGATACAACTGGCTTTGCCAGGTACGTTTCCGCATAGACTGTGCGCGCTATCAGGCGCATTCTGACGATTCATGGAGTTTCTGCTCAACCGCGACTGAATAAAAAATATGCTCGAAGCTATTGCCATTATTTTTCTGCTTTTGTGGGCTTTAGGGCTCGCAACATCGTTCACAATGGGTGGGTTCATCCATATATTCATTGTTTTGGCGGTTGCGTTAGTGTTGATCAGAATGATGCAGAGGGGCAAAAGAAGAGGCAAAAGAACTTAGCCAGACCGCCACCCTAAACCCGACCAGCCCCAGGTCGTTCGGCTTTTTATGCAGATATTTTCTGGCGGACGCGGGATTAAATTCAAATTTAACGTTTCGCGTACAGGGTGAAGAGATACGCGATTTGGTGGAAGGATGCCAACGTCGAATCTCGTGCCCCGCGTATGATCAGAGCCCTTGAAGCAGTGGTTTCTATGAATTTCTGGACCACGCAAGCTTACAAGTCCATTATCTCCCGAAAATAAAACGTATTGTACGTAGACAGTGTCTGTTCAAATTTTTGAAAGGAATGACGACATGATAAATGAAGAAAAAACAGAATTAATGACACGCTACGGAATCACTGGCAAGATGAAGGAGGTGTATTTCTACAAACAATATCGTTACGATAATTTTGAGGATGCGCTCCGCTTTGCGGAACGGGACGCAGAGCGTATCGATGGCAATACAGTGCCGGCGATAGCGACAAAAAACCCGGAATAAGCTACGCAGGCCGACTTTATTGGCGGCAGGATGGGTTTTTGTAACCCGTGTTTTGATTTATTGGAAACGCTGCTTTCTTTGAAGTGGAACGAATGAGCAAAACCCGCATACGGCAGGATGATGATCGTCCCCAGTTGCCCGGCCAACTGATAGATTGGTTGACCAGACCGGTGGCCCGGTTTCTGCGCATCGAGGCGGCCGCCGGGTCGATTCTGTTGCTGTTTACCGTCATTGCATTGTTGATATCCAATTCTTCCTGGGGGGGCTCTTTTCTGGCTGCATGGGAAACACCGGCAGGCATTCGGATCGGTGAGCTGGAATTCAGCCGTTCGATTCGCGAATGGATTAACGACGCGCTCATGACATTGTTCTTCTTTCTCGTTGCGCTGGAGCTGAAACGGGAATTGGTGCTTGGCGAGTTGCGCAAACCGCGGACAGCGGCGCTTTCAATCGTTGCCGCGTTGGGCGGCATGCTAGTGCCCGCCGCCATTTACTGGAGCTTACAGTCAGGCGAAGCCGGCCAGCATGGCTGGGGCACGGTGATGGCCACCGATACCGCTTTTGTCATTGGTTGCCTGGCGCTGCTGGGTAAACGTATTCCGCAAAATCTGCGCGTTTTCATGTTATCCGTCGCAATTGTCGACGATATAGGCGCTATCGCAGTGGTCGCCATTGGTTATGGAAGCGGAATTCATTGGCTCGCGCTGCTTGCGGCGGCTGCCGGTATCGTTATCGTGCGCATGATGGCGTTGCTGGGTATTCGCGGTCTTGTTGTCTATTTCTTCGTTGGCGCTTGTATTTGGTTTATGGTGGATGCGTCCGGCATTCATGCCACTATTACCGGGGTCATACTCGGTTTAATGACACCAACGCATAGATGGGTCAGCGGCAAACGTCTGCACGATATTTTGCAGCGCGTGGTTGAGCATCCGCCCGACAATAGCAGCGGCGGCAACTCGGATACGCACAAGTCGCTACATATCGCCGAAGCGGCGGCGCGTGAAGCGCTATCGCCTGTTGAACGTCTGGAGATCCTGTTGCATCCGTGGGTTGGTTTCGTGATCATGCCGCTCTTTGCGCTGGCCAATGCCGGAGTACAGATTTCCATCAATGGGTTTAAAAATCCCGTTACGCTGGCGGTGATTGCCGGTTTTGTCCTGGGTAAACCGGTGGGGATAGTCGCGTTTAGCTGGTTCGCCATTCGGGCTGGCATCGCAAGGCGTCCGATAGATCTCCATTGGCGTCTTATTGCTGGTGGTGGTTTGCTTGCCGGTATCGGTTTTACCATGGCGTTATTCATTGCCAATTTGGCGTTCAGTCCTGCTTTACTGGATTCGGCCAAGCTGGGTATTCTGGTTGCGTCAATTGTTTCTGCGTTGGCGGGTGTTCTATTGTTGGGCTGGCCTGTTAGTAGTACCAATGCACAGAAAGCCGTCAACCACGAGTGACAGACAGGTAAGCAGCCGGTCCCGGCTTAAACTTCCGCGCTTTCTCCTTGATTCTCCAACCTGGCCAGCCAGCCGTACAGTCTCTGCATATCGGGCGGTTTGATCAGGTGCCGGTCGAAGCCCGACTCCCGCAGTCGATCGGTTTCTTTCCCGTAACCGGTAAGCGCAACCAGGAAGATGCTCTTGTCCGGGTTTTCCTCGCGCAGTCGCCGGGCAACCTTGTAACCGTCCATTACCGGCAAGCCGATATCCAGCAACACCACGTCCGGTTGAAATGAGCTGACAGCCTCCAGCGCGGCGGGGCCGTCGTGAGCCACGTGGGTCTCATGACCGCGTATCGCGAGCAGCCTGGCGAGCGCATTGGCCGAATCTTCCTCATCGTCCACCACCAGAATCCTGCGAGGCATGGCTTTGCCGGCGCCGGCAGCACCTCCCACTCTCGCCTTCTTCGGCGCGCGCGGCAGGCTGACGATAAACTCGCTGCCCTGATCGCGGCCGGGACTTTTTGCCTCCACGCGTCCTCCGTGCATCTCGACCACTCGCTTGACCAGCGGCAGGCCGAGCCCCAGCCCGCCGCCGGATCGCTCCAGCGTGGCGGCTTCCTGGGTAAACAGCTCGAAGATGTGCGGCAGGAGCTCGGGAGACATGCCGATGCCGCTGTCCCGCACACGGATCAGAACCTCGCGCGGACCCGGATCGATCTCAAACTCGATCCTGCCCCCCGCCTCGGTATACTTGGCGGCATTGGTCAACAGGTTTTCGACGACCTGGATCAGCCGCGGCGAGTCGCCCAGTACGAAGACAGACTCTCCGGCAGGCATCGACACTGTGAGTTGGTGTTGCTGAGCCTCCATGCGAGGCATCACCGCTTCCACCGCGGTCCGCGCCACCTCGGTCAGATCCACCGGGGCGCGCGCCATCCGCACCTTTCCCGTGCTGAAACGGGCAATGTCCAGAAGCTGCTCGAGCAGGCTGCCGATACGCCTGGCCTGCCGCAGCATCATCGCGCGGACCTGCTCGAGTTGCTCCGGGTCATCGCGCGGTGCCAGGCCCAGCAGGTCGAGACCGTGCATCAGGGCCGAAAGCGGGTTTCGAAGCTCATGGCCGAGCATGGCGAGAAACTCGTCCTTGCGCTTACTTTCCCGCGTGAGTTCGTCGGCGTGCTCCTGAACAATTCGCGCCGCCGTTGCGCGATGGGTGACATCTTCGATGGCCAGCAGGATCAAGGGAGGAATCGTGTTCAGCTTCAGCAGGCGCGCGTTAAGATGCATGATCCGCGGCCCCAGGTGCTCGAAATGATGCCTGACTTCGTAGTTTTCGACTGCGCCGTCGCCGGGAAGAACCCGCTCCAGGAGATTTCGCAGGGCCGCGATATCCCACTGGCGGTTGCCCAGGTCAAACAGGCGCATGTGCTCGGTCTCCGGCCGGGTCACTTCGAATGTCTCGTAAAAGCAGTCATTCGCCGAGACCACGCGCAGGTCGTGATCCAGCACGATAAGAGGGGTGCGGACGGTCGCTACAATGGCTTCGGCATAGAGGCGGGCCTCGTCGATCTTCTGGTTGGCCTGCTTGCGGTCGGTGATGTCGTGGAACGCCATGCTGACACCGTCGATTCGATCGTCTTCCGTGCGATAGGGGCGCAGGTTGCGCGCGTACCACCGGCCGTCTTCCGTCTCTATCTCTGCCGTGACCGGGACAAGCTTCTCCAGCACCCGCTTGGCGTCCCGCACCAGGCCGCCATTTTGAAAGCGCTCCTTGATATGCTCGACCGATCGCCCCAGATCCGACGGAACCAGGTGCATGAGCTCGGTGGCCGCCGGCGTGAAGCGGCGAATGCGAAGCTCCCGGTCCAGGAAGATGATCGGGATATCCGTGCTCACCAACAGGTTATTGATATCCGCACTGGCCGACTGCAGGGCGACGTTTTTGTCCTCGAGCTGCCGGTTGATCGTGATCATCTCTTCATTCAGGGACTGCAGCTCTTCCTTGGAGGCTTCCAGCTCCTCGTTGCTCGACTGCAGCTCCTCGTTGAGCGAAAGCAACTCCTCGTGGCCCGCCCGGTATTCCTCGTTGATGCCTTCGAGCCGCTCGACGGTTTCCTGCAATTCCTCCCGGGTGTGTCTGAGCTCGGCTTCGAGTTGGCGGACAAATGGTTCCTGTGGCTGGGCCGTTTCGGCGATGATGGGCGCCGGTGGAATATCCCGAAAGGCAACCAGCAGCAGGGGCGCCTCGCCGGGAAGCGGCGTGATCGGCTCGATGCTGCATTCGACGCGACGGCTTTCGCCGTCGCGCTCCATCCGCAGATCGGTAATATTGCTTCGTTCCTTGTGCTCAACCGCCCTCTCGAGCGCGACTCGCAGCCGCGGGTAAAGACCCGGCCGGGCCCAAGCAAGCACATTCATGCGCGCTTCGCCCGTCGGTTGCACCAGGTACTCGTGCGTCGGACCGAAGAAGGATTGAATTTCAAAGGACTCGGTGACCACCACGCAGGCGCGGGTATACCGGCTCAAAACGGTCTGCTCGATAAAGCGGCTGACCTTGACGCCCCTCGGCACCGGGGTGGGCGCACCGGGCAAAGCACGGGTCGGCGCCGACTCCCCCGCGGTCCAGTTCAGCGCGAGGTGCCTCGCGCCTTCGGTGGTTGCCGTCGACCGGTAAACCCGCGCCTTTTTCGAGACGGTCCTGAACAAACCGCCTTGCCGCCCGACTGTCTCGGAGGCGCCGAGCAGCAGCAGTCCGCCCGGCTTCAGCGCGAAATGGAAGAGCTGCAGGATTCTGTGCTGGGCATGTTCTTCCAGGTAAATGAGAACGTTGCGGCAACTCACCAGATCCAGCCGGGAAAACGGCGGATCCGCGAGCAGGTTATGGGCGGCAAAGGTGACTGCTTCACGCACCTCCCGGCTCACCTCGTACATGTCCCCCTCCCGGCGAAAGAAGCGTGACAGACGTTCGGACGATACAGTCCGCTGAATATCGGCCGGATAGAGTCCCCGCCGGGCAACGCCTAAGGCACTGTCGGCCACGTCGCTGGCGAAGATCTGCAACGTGGTCGACTTGCGCAGGCGTTCGATCTGCTCGAGAAAAACCATGGCGAGGCTGTACGCTTCCTCGCCCGTGGCGCAACCGGGCACCCAGATTTTGAGCGGCAGCATATCGTCCGCGTCGCGCTGCGCCAGCATACCTGGAATGACGTCCGATTCGAGATGTGCCCACACCTCCGGATCGCGGAAAAACTCGGTTACGCCGATGAGCAGATCGCGATAGAGTGCGGCCACCTCGGCGGGATCCTTTTGCAGGAGTTCCAGATAGTCCTGGTGTTCGGACAGATGCTTAAGATCCATGCGCCGTTCGGTGCGCCGCTCGAGCGTGCCTCGTTTATAGGCGCTGCGAAAGTTGACAT
>DASVCP010000088.1:0-12473 GCA_036381555.1 Gammaproteobacteria bacterium | reverse complement strand
TCTATCCACCGTCCATCCCTGCTCCCGTAAGACCAATGCCGGCTCCAGCAAAGAAGGATGTTCGATCGCGCCGATGGCGATATGACCGCTTGCATACCTGCCGGTCACGCCTTTAATGGCCAGATTATTCGCCTCCGTTCCGCCGCTGGTGAATATGACCTGATCAGGTTGCGTCCCAGCCAGTGCGGCAACCTGCTCACGCGCGCGTTCAATCGCACCGCCGGTCAAACGGCCGTACCGGTGCACGCTTGACGGATTGCCGTACACGTCCTGCAAGTAAGGCAGCATGGCATCCAATACCCCGGAGGCCAGGGGTGTGGTGGCGTTGTTGTCCAGGTATACAGGCATTATCGGTTCCAAATCAGGTAATCGCGGGTGGTCCCTATGCGGAAACGTTTTCGCGCCGACGCAATAATATCGCGTCCTGCCGGCTTACAACTTCGCGAATGCTGTGTCGGTTAACCAGATCCGCCAGACTGACGCCACTGAGAAAATTGCGTATCTGGTCGCTCAAATCCTCCCACAGATCATGAGTCAGGCACCTTGCCTCACCACCCTGGCAGTTCTTGGAGCCGCCGCAACGGGTGGCGTCCACCGCCTCGTCCACCGCGGCAATTACGTCGGCGACTGCAATCTGACCGGCCTCCCTGTTCAGGTTATAACCGCCGCCGGGACCGCGGGTACTGGCCACCAAGCCGTTCTTACGCAGCTTGGCAAACAGTTGTTCCAGATAGGACAACGAAATTCCCTGCCGCTCCGAAATATCGGCCAGGGCAACGGGACCTTCCGAGTGATGGACGGCCAAATCCAGCATTGCGGTTACAGCGTACCGGCCTTTTGTGGTCAAGCGCATAATTTAAACCAGGATACTTGAGTAAATTGGTAGGATTATATATTTCCGACAAAAATGGTCAAGATTATATTGGAACTTAAGCTTTAAGGCAGGCGGCGTTTTTGGGTCGCGGTTAATATGCCCCGGAGAATATTAACCTCGGTCCGGGTTAAGCGAGTCCGCTGATACAATCGCCGCAAACGCCGCAACAGGCTAGTCTTGGGTTCCTCCGCCGTCATAAGGCCGATGTGGCACAAAGTTTCCTCCAGGTGCGCGTAAAACCCCTCCACTTCTTCGGCCATGGCGGGTAAATCCTCTTCGGTAACGGGTTGTACGGCGGTCCGCGGCCGGCCGCAGTTGCGACGCAACTCATAACAAAGAACCTGCACCGCGGCGGCCAGATTAAGGGAACTGTAATCGGGGTTGGCGGGAATATTGACCAGAAAATGGCAGGCGTCCAGTTCTTCATTGGTCAGCCCGAACCGTTCGCGTCCGAACACCAGAGCGACTTCGCCCCGCGAAGCTTCCCGAACCAGCTGCCCGGCGGCTTCATCCGGCAGCAGCAAAGGCCATTCGAGGCGACGCTCCCGTGCGCTGGTGCCGATTACCAGCCTGCAATCACCGACGGCTTCCGTCAGACTGCCGCAAACCACCGCCCCGGCCAGTACATCGTCCGCCCCCGAAGCCCGGGCCGTGGCTTCTGCGCAGGGATATTGCAGCGGTTCGACCAGGTATAAACGGGTCAACCCCATGGTTTTCATCGCCCGCGCGGCCGCGCCGATATTCCCCGGATGGGACGTATTCACCAGCACGACGCGAATGTTTTCCAACGCTTCGAACATGTTTCAGGGAGCCAATGCGGAACGCGTAAGTATAGCGGCATTACCCGTCGATCGTGAATTCATAAAAAATCTGACGCAGAGACGCAAAGGCGCAGAGGAATGATAGGGTTTTATGATCGTAACCTTAGAAACGAGAAACCCCGCTACACTTTTTTGGACGTCTTAAACCTTACTAATTTTTCTTCTCTGTGTCTTTGCGTCAAATTTTAATTCCCAAAATCCAGACTGAATTTCAGGCTTAATTCTGCTATTCTCGCCGGCTTGAAACTTGCTCTTTAAAAACAGCCATGCACCCATTTATCACCATCGCGGTTCGTGCGGCGCGCGCGGCCGGGAATATCATTACGCGCAATCTGAATCGGCTCGATACGTTACAGGTCGACACCAAGCGCAACAAGGATTTCGTATCCGAAGTCGACAGGCAGGCGGAACAGGAAATCATTTCCATCATTCGCCGCGCCTACCCCGATCACGCCATTCTGGCTGAAGAAAGCGGACAGGCGGTCCGGGACGGCGCCTATGAATGGGTCATAGACCCGTTGGACGGCACCACCAATTTTTTGCATGGCTTTCCCCAGTTCGCCGTTTCCATTGCCGTACGCCATAAAAGGCAGTTGGAAGCGGGTGTGGTCTACGATCCCATGCTGCAGGAACTGTTCACCGCCACAAGGGGCGGTGGCGCGCTGTTGAACGACCGCCGTATCCGTGTCAGCCGCCGCGATCATCTGGACACCGCCCTGCTCGGCACCGGCCTGCCGTACCTGGCGCATCATGATTTCGACGGCTATCTCCAGGTGTTGAAAGTGCTCATGCAACAAACCGCCGGTATCCGCCGGGCCGGCGCCGCCGCGCTGGATCTGGCCTATGTCGCCTCCGGGCGCCTGGACGGCTTCTGGGAAACCGGCCTTAACGCCTGGGACATTGCCGCCGGAGCGCTGTTGATCAGCGAAGCGGGCGGCTTGATCAGCGATTCAAAAGGCGGCAACGACTTCATGCAAACCGGCGATGTCGTCTGCGGCAATCCCAAAATCCAACAACAAATGCTGAAAATCATCCGGGAAACAAAAAAATTAACCACGGAGAACACAGAGAGCACAGAGAGCACAGAGAGAGAAAAACAAAAATAAATGCTTCGAAAGAGCTGATGTTTTCTATCGAATATTTTCTGTTGGCATCAATTTGACCGCCTTGGAAAAGCTGGAATTTATTGTTAAAAACAATAATCTGAGGCTGTTCTAATAACTTATCTTGTTTTGCCCTCCGTGTTCTCCGTGCACTCCGTGGTTAGAAACAATAGAAATAAAGCTCTCATCCTTACTTTCCGTGTTCTCCGTGGTTAAATTTTTTTATTTCTTTGTTCCCACCACTCGGGCAGGTCGGCGACGGAGTTCAGGATTGCGTAGGGCCTGATGCCGGTTTCCAGGTCGGCTTCGCGGAATTTGCCGGTGCGTACCAGCACGCCGCGTATGCCGCACTGTTGTGCGCCGTCGATGTCGCTGCGTATATCGTCACCGACAATGATTGTGTCGGCGGCCTGCGCGTTCAGTAACGACAGCGCCATGCCGTAAAAATCCGTCGACGGCTTGCCCATGACGATAGGTTCCGCACCGGATGCATGCTGCAAAGCGACCACGAAAGGCGCAACATCCAGGCGCAGACCGTCATCCGCTTTCCAGTAGCGCGTCATGCCCAGTGCGATTAAGCGGGGTTGGGGTGTTCGCATCAGCAGGCGGAAGGCTTGATTCAATCTTGCGTAGTCCCAACGCTCACCCAGGTCTCCCAGCACCACCGCGCCGATATCGCCCGCGTCGTAATCCGATACGCATGTCAGCTCCGAAAACTCCTGCTCAATCTCCTTTGGAACGAACAACGCGACATCATTTTTAACGTTCCGTTTCAACCAGGAAACCGCCGCCACCGGTGGGGTAAGAATATTTTCCTTGTCGGTACGGATGTCGAATCCCGCAAGTTTTTCGACCAGCGCGACGCGGTCGCGAGAGGTGGTGTTAGTCAGAAACAGGTGGGGAATATGGCGTTCACGGAACCAGGAAACAACCGCCGCGGCTTCCGGAACAGGGCGATTGCTTTCGTAAAAAACTCCATCCAGATCGAAGAGAACAGCTTTCACGGTCGCTCCTTGCGAAGGAGTTTTCACTCATACCAAGAAACCAGGAGTATCCGTAATAATTATAGTTTAACAAGAACCTATCTCAAAATGTCGCGAGTACCGTGTGCAGAGCACGCGGTATAACTCGGCTTAGGCAAAATGTCCGAAAAAGCGGCGAAGTATCAGCAAACGCACGCCTACATGGATGTAGGTGGTAGGGCGACGCAGGATGCCAAAGCCGAGCAATTTTGAGACAGGGTCGAGAAACTTTCGGAAAAACAGGCTCACGGAAGCGGATTGGTATCCACTCCTTCTTTCTTGATTTGCAGCAGATCCTCGCGGGTCAGCCCCAATGCAATCACAACAGAACTGGCAACATAAACTGACGAATATGTACCAAATACAATCCCAAAAATCAGGGTCAATGAAAAAACATGGATAACATCGCCGCCAAGAAAGAACAAGGCGAACAGCACCATCAGTGTTGTAACACCGGTCATCACCGTTCTGGAAAGCGTCTCATTGATGGAAATATTGGTAATGTCCTCGGCAGTTCCCTTGCGTATACGTCTGAAGTTTTCCCGGACCCGGTCATACACGACAATGGTATCATTGAGCGAATAACCGATTATCGCCAACAGCGCCGCCAAAACCGTCAAGTCGAACTCCGCCTGGATCACCGACAAAAACCCTAGCGTAATCACAACATCGTGCGCCAGTGACACAACCGCGCCCATGGAAAACTTCCACTCAAAACGGATCATCACGTAAATCATGATGCAGATCAACGCGATCAGCATCGCCAGGCCGCCGTCGTTCTTGAGTTCCTCGCCAACCTGCGCGCCCACGAATTCCACCCGCCGCACTTCGACCTGGGGATTTTGTTTCGTCAGAATTTCCCGAATGGCATCGCTAACCTCGGCGGCGCCTTCACCGCTGGCCGTTTCGCCCGTGCGTGGCGCCAGCCGAATCAACACGTCGCGGGAGGTGCCAAAATTCTGAACAACTGCGTCCTCCATGCCGTTGTCGCTCAGTGCCTGGCGTATCGCCGGCAAATCCGCTTCCTGCGGATAGCCCGCCTCGGCCAAATAACCGCCGGTGAAATCCACCGCGTAATTCAAGCCCTGGGTAGCCAGGCTGACGATGGAAATAATCGTCAGAACAACGGAAAAAGTGGCCGCCAACCGGCGTTTGCCGACAAAATCAAAGTTCGTCTTGCTGCTGAAAAATTCCATGATGACTACCGTTAAATGGCCAGTTTGGTCACGCGCCTGCCGCCGTAAATCAGGTTCACCAGCGCGCGGGTGATCATGATGGCGGTAAACATAGATGTCACTATCCCGATGGACAGCGTCACCGCGAAGCCTTTCACCGGACCGCTGCCCAGACCGAACAGAACGATCGCGGCGATCAGGGTGGTGATGTTGGCGTCGGCAATGGATGAAAACGCTTTTTCGTAGCCGGCGTGCATACTCGCCTGTATGCTGTTGCCGTTGCGCAGCTCCTCACGAATTCGTTCATAGATCAGCACGTTCGCGTCCACCGCCATACCGATGCTCAGCACGATCCCGGCGATACCCGGCATTGTCAGTGTGGCCTGCAACATGGACATGATAGCCACAATCAATATCAGGTTCGCGGTCAGCGCAACGCCGGCGATCAGCCCGAACACGCGATAGTAGATCGCCATAAACACGATCACCATCAGGAACCCGACGATCGTGGAATTAAAACCTTTTTCAATGTTGGCCTTGCCGAGGCTGGGCCCGACGGTGCGCTCTTCGATAATCTCCATGGGCGCCCGCAACGACCCCGCCCGCAGCAGCAACGCCAGATCGCGGGCCTCGGCCTGGTCCAGCCCGGTGGTTTGGAACCGCCTGCCCAACTGGTCGCGAATTGTGGCGATGCTGATCACTTCCTCGACTTTGCGCCGGTCTTTGACCTGCTTGCCGTTCACTTCCCGGGTCTCGATCTTGTTTTCGATATAGACCACGGCCATCGGCTGGCCGATGTTTTCGCCGGAAATATCGTTCATCCTGGCGGCGCCCTTGCCGTCGAGTGTGACGAACACGGCCGGCAGATTGTTTTGCTGATCGAATCCCGCCGTGGCGCCGGTAACGTTTTCCCCGGTGACGATCACAGACCGTTTCAACAGCACCGGCTGACCCTGGCGGTCATAATACAGGCGCGCCTCCAGCGGTACGCGACCCGATTGGGCGGCTTGCAGCCAGTCGGCGTAGGTGCCGTGCACCAGGCGATATTCGAGTGTCGCCGTCGCGCCCAGAATTTCCTTGGCCTTGGCGGTATCCTGCACGCCCGGCAACTGGACGACGATGCGTTCACCGCCCTGCTGTTGAATGACCGGTTCGGCCACACCCAGCTCGTTGACCCGGTTGCGCAGGGTGGTGATATTCTGAGTCAGGGCGTTCTTCCGTTCTTCGAGCAACGTGGTTTCACGGAACGAGGCACTCAACAAGTACACGCCTTCCGTGTTTCCGGTATCGAAACTGAAATCGGCATATTCGTTGCGCAACTCGTTGAACGCCGTGTCGCGCGTCTCGCCGTCATTGAACCGGATGGTGATCTGCTGGGCACCGAGGTTGACGCTGGCGTAACGCAAATTGTTATCGCGCAGATAGCGGCGCATGCCGTCGGCGGCGCTTTCGAGTTTCTGCTTGATCGCCGTCTCCATGTCGACTTCCAGCAGAAAGTGCACACCGCCCCGCAAATCCAGGCCCAGGTACATGGGCAAGGCGTTTATCTTGCGCAACCATTCGGGCGTGGCCGGCGCCAGATTCAGTGCCACGGTATAATCGTCGCCCAGGTCCGTCCTGAGCTGATCGTAGGCTTTCAACTGGATATCCGTGTCGGAAAATCGCGCCAGCACTTGTCCGTTGTCGGCGGTTTCCACGAGCAGGGGTTGAATATCCGCGGCCTGGAGGAGCTGCTCGACACGCTGGGTTAATCCCTCGGCCTTCAGGGAGTCCTGACTCGAAATCTGTACCGCCGGATCCTCGCCATACAGATTCGGCGCCGCATAAAGCGCGCCGACCACCAAAATGACCACGATGAGCAGATATTTCCAAAGCGGGTAGCGATTGAGAATCACGGTCTATCAAACCTTCTTTTTATTTAAAGACTTAAGAGGCGTTTTTGAATGTCCCTTTCGGCAGCACCGCCACTATGGCGTGACGTTGGACCTTTATTTCCACATTATCCGCCAGCTGTACCGTTACAAAGCTCTCGCCCGCGTCGGTCAGCTTTCCCAGTAACCCCCCGCTGGTGACCACTTCGTCGCCTTTTTTGAGCGAGGCAATCAGATTCTTATGCTCTTTGGCGCGCTTCTGCTGAGGCCGGATCAGCAAAAAGTAAAAGATAACGAATATGGCTATCAACGGCAGTAAGCTGGTGAACGCATCCGGACCTGCCGGAGGAGTGCCCCCTTGTGCGTACGCGCTGGAAATCAGAAATTCCATCAAAACCCCTTTAATATAGAGTCGTTACTTGTCTGATCGGCTGCTCGAAAGGCGCGTATTATGCCACAGCAAACCCGAATTGGGAGAGCTTTGCCCCAAAATCGCGCCCCGAAGCAGGGCTAAAAGGTTGTTTTTATCCTTTATCGTCCTTCTTTCGAAGGTGCGCGAGCCTGAAGGTCCGAACATAGTCGTCGAGCGTGCCGGCTTCGATGGCGGCGCGCAATTCACGCATCAACTGCTGGTAATAATGCAGATTGTGAATGGTATTGAGCCTCGCCCCCAGAATTTCATTGCATTTATCCAGATGGCGCAGATAGGCGCGGCTGTAGTGCCGGCAGGTATAACAGTCGCAGTTGGGGTCCAGGGGGCGGGTATCGTCAGTATGCACCGCGTTGCGCAGGCGGATCACGCCATCCGATGTATACAAGAACCCGTTGCGGGCATTGCGGGTGGGAATCACGCAGTCGAACATGTCTACGCCGCGGTAAACGGCCTCAACGATATCCAGCGGCGTGCCCACGCCCATCAGGTAGCGGGGCTTGTCAACCGGCATGAGGGGCATGGCATGCTCCAGAATCATCAGCCGGTCCTCCTCAGTCTCCCCCACCGACAAACCGCCCAACGCATAACCGTCGAAACCGATCTCCAGCAAACCCGCCAGCGATGCCTCGCGCAAGCCCGGGTACATCCCCCCCTGGACGATGCCGAACAACGCGGCCGGATTGCCCGCATGCGCTGACCGGCTGCGTGCCGCCCAATGCAGGGATAGTTCCATCGACTCCCGGGCCTGCTGTTCGGTCGACGGGTAAGGCGTGCATTCATCGAAAATCATGACGATGTCCGACCCCAGCTCGCGCTGCACCCGCATGGAACGCTCCGGGTCGAGGAAGATCCTGTCGCCGTTGACCGGCGACTGGAAACTCACGCCGTCGCGGCTGATCTTGCGCAATTTGGCGAGACTGTAGACCTGGAACCCGCCCGAATCGGTCAGAACAGGCCCCTGCCAGTTCATGAAATCATGCAGATCGCCGTGCTTGCAGATGATTTCCGTTCCCGGCCTGAGCATCAAGTGAAAAGTGTTGCCGAGAATAATCTCAGCGCCGCCGGCCCTGACCTCCTCGGGTGTCATGGCCTTGACCGTGCCGTAGGTGCCCACCGGCATGAACGCCGGCGTCTGCACCACGCCACGTTCGAATATCAGCCGGCCGCGCCGGGCCCGGTTGTCGGTTTTCAACAGGTCAAATTGCATGACTTACGAAGAATACAGGAGCCAGAATACAGAAGTCAGAATATTACTGACTTTCCTCTTCTTCTGAATCCTGTCTCCTGTATTCTGAATTCTGTTTTTCGTTTTTTTCAATCAACATCGCATCCCCGTAACTGAAAAACCGGTAACGCCGCCACACCGCGTGCCGATAGGCATGCATGATACGCTCGTAGCCGCCGAAAGCGCACACCAGCATCAACAGGCTGGAGCGGGGCAAATGGAAGTTGGTAATCAGGGCATCGATGCAACGAAACCGGTACCCGGGTGTAATAAAGAGATTGGTTTCGCCTGTAAACGGCTGCAATTCCCCGCTGGCCGCCGCGGTTTCCAGGCTGCGCACCACGGTCGTGCCCACGGCCACTACGCGCCCGCCGCGCGCGCGTGCCTCGGCAATACGGCGACACGCCTCGTCGGAAACCTCGAACTGTTCCGCGTGCATGTAATGATCCTGGACTCTTTCAACCCGCACCGGCTGAAATGTGCCCGCCCCCACGTGCAGGGTGACATACGCCTGCCCGATACCGCGCGTCTTTAGCTTGTCCAGCAGCGCCTCGTCAAAATGCAGGCCGGCGGTCGGCGCCGCCACCGCGCCGGTGCGCTGCGCATAGACCGTCTGATACCGTTCGGCGTCTTCGACCTCGTCTTCGCGGACGATATAAGGCGGCAGAGGCATGCGCCCCACCTGCTCCAGGTACTCCAGCAACGTACCCTCGCAGTCGAAGGTTACATTAAACAACTCGCCCTGCCGCTCCCCGACACTGGCCCGCACCCCGGCGGGCAGCTCCAGCACGGCGCCGGCTTTCGGCGACTTGCTGGCGCGAATGTGCACCAGTGCCCGCCGGTCTCCGAGTATGCGCTCCACCAGCAACTCGATCCGTCCGCCGGTGGTTTTCCTGCCAAACACCCTGGCCGGGAATACCCGCGTATCGTTAAAGACCAGTAAATCGCCGGGCTGCAATAATTGGGGCAATTCGGAAAAAAACCGGTCCTCCACATCGCCGTCGCCGGGTACGTACAACAACCGGCTCGCCGAGCGCCGCTGGAGCGGGCGCTGCGCAATCAGCTCTTCGGGAAGCGGATAATCAAAATCGCTGGTACGCATCCGGGTTACCTTAAAGAAAACGCTTGCAGGGCGGCAAAAAGCAAACGCGGATCTTACCAAACCCCGGACGGCAACAACCAGCCGTTAAACCTTTGCGGCAAGCCGAGATTCGATTACAATCTGCGCCTTTCCACGAAAGCCTGCCCATTCAGTGCCGGGGTGGCGGAACTGGTAGACGCGCCGGACTCAAAATCCGGTTCTGGCGACAGAGTGCGAGTTCGATTCTCGCCCCCGGCACCAAACGCTCCATAGATGTGTATCCACGCGACGCTGTATCAGCGGTACAGGAACCACCGAAGCTCGCTCCATAGATATGTATCCACGCGACGCTGTATCAGCGGTACAGGAACCACCGAAGCTCGCTCCATAGATAATGTATCCACGAGATGCTGTATCAGCGGTACAGGCAGATTAAACCGCTCCTGCATAATCTGCATTTCCTACATCCCTGTAGGTTGAACCACCGAAGCTCGCTTCGGCGCGGTGTTTCAGCGGCCGGGAACCACTAACGCCGCTCCACCGTTGTTTAGCTTTAGCCACGAATGTAACAGCGGTACGGGCAGATTAACCGCTCCTGCATAATCTGCATTTCCTACATCCCTGTAGGTTGAACCACCGAAGTTCGCTCCCTAGATGTGTATCCACGCGACGCTGTATCAGCGGTACAGGCAGATTAATGCTCCTGCATAATCTGCATTCCCCACGTCCCTGTAGGTTGAACCACCGTTCCAAGAATCTTCATTTGGCACCGGCACTTATCGAAGCGAGCGGCACGGGCAGATTAATCGCTCCCGCATTAAACAAAACGATCTTGTAACGGTGAATAATAGGCCAGACCCAACACAAAACCAGACAAGAATCTGTGTAGTGAAATAGATTTTAAGAAGCTTTTGGTTTTCTCGATTCATATATTATGTGAATTCAAGATTCATCACACGAATAAACATTCGTGTTAATAACTATAATATCGGGAAACTCTTCATTCCAGTTCTCCACATGATCTCGCAAATGAAAATGATCTGGAGAGCCATCATTTCCAGAAGCAATCTCATTGGCCGTCATTATCAAAAATCCGGCGATTTCCCTCAGTCCTTCGGAAGTTGCCCGAATCGATACTTCCTTCATCTTTTTGAGTTCATCGGGCTCGACAACTGAATAGCCATATATTTTCATACCATCCTCCGAAGTACCACCCAGACGCAAACTCACCTATCATACCCCCACTATCTTCTGTTTCGCCTTGCCACAAGAAAAACTCTTTAATTCTGAAATGAAAAATCATCAGAATTAATAGACCTAACCCAAACTTCTAACCGCCTTCCAATCTTTCAGTAATTCTCATTGCTTTTGTTGGTCAAGCAAATGCAGGGACATGCTTTCGCAAACCCTTTTTAGCTCAGAACTTAAATCCTCTCTTAGACATACACTCTCGATACACACCCTATCTCCACATGAAAGTATTATTGAAAGAATCTCCTCCGAAACCTTTTCCCTTTCTGCGAGTTCTTGCAAAACACAAAACCCGAAATCCATAGGCAAAATCTCCAACACCAGAGAAAATAAATAATTTATTTCCTCTCCTGACAACTGATCCGGCATTACAAGAGTAACGTTATCGCATTGCTGCCACTGATTAGCAAGGTCAGACAGCATTTCAGCTGTTATGCCGGGTTCAACTCTTATTTTCCTCATTAATACACCCTCATATCTCACACATGTTATCAGGATCTGGATTACACAACGGGTTTCCAGGACTTGCTTCCGCACAAATTTTCTGTATCAATTCATGAAAA
This sequence comes from Gammaproteobacteria bacterium, assembly GCA_036381555.1. Classification (GTDB taxonomy): domain Bacteria; phylum Pseudomonadota; class Gammaproteobacteria; order HTCC5015; family HTCC5015; genus DASVCP01. Next base: position 1,054 of record DASVCP010000088.1, on the reverse strand, counting down.
AGCAAGAAGTCTCCAATAACGCTTAACTTTCCTATATATGACAAGAATCAAGTGGTAGACATTGATGGAAATATATATGACAAAAATAGCAGGAAACAAGTCTTGGTTTGCAATTCCCCGTTATCGGTATACTCATAATCGCAACCATCATAGTTCAGCAATCTGTCCTGATCATCATAGGTTCCGCTTTCGACTTCGCTTCCCGCCGTTTTACTCAGACGGTTGCCATTTGGGCCGTAGGCATATGTCGTGATAATGCCGTTCCGGTTCACCGTTTCCAATCTGCCGGCCTGATCGTAGCCGTAGATTTCGGTGATTTCCTCACCGTCGATGTCACGACATTGCTTAATGCCGTATCGGTAACCAATCCCGCGCGTTGAGGATCGCGAATTATGCTCAGACTTCCCGCACCGGTCAGCAGGCTGTCGTTGTCATACCCGAAGCTCACGCAGTCGCTGTTCACACAACGTTCTGAAAGCAGAAAATTATTATTGTAGCTCTGCGTCACGCTGCCGCTGATCTTACCGGCCCAGGTCTGGCCCTTCAGCAGGAAACCGTCGTAGTTATAGCTCAGTGTGCCGCCGTCCGGCGCGGCGATGCTTTCCAACTGACCGGTGGTCGGATGGTAGCCGTAACCGTACGTCCCTCGCGGAATCGTCATGCTTTCCAGTTGGGCTTTGTTGTTGTAGGCAAAATTCACTTCCTGTCCGTCCGGCCGGGTGATGCGGGTCAGTTCCTTGTCGAGATTATAGTCGTAAACCGTGGCGGGATTGGCGATGCCTTCCACATCGGGCGGTGTGTATTCGTCTTCCAGATTGAAGGCGTTGTAGTTAAAGATGTGCGCCGGTCTGCCCGGCGGTTGGATTACAGTACATTACCATTGCCAAAATAAGCCTTTTCCTCCGATACTGCGTTGCCGGCGTTTATCATAAAATGCTCATTTACTGTTCACGTAAACCCCGCTTTTCTGAAAACACCGCGCCTTGTCTCGAAGAAAAATTCTTTATTTTGGTTAATTGAAGTTTTCCTGGGTATTTTTTAACCCTGATCAACC
>DASVCP010000087.1:0-4526 GCA_036381555.1 Gammaproteobacteria bacterium | reverse complement strand
CCCTGATGTTGTGTTAGACACAGTCAAAATTTTATGACGGGGCCGGTAAAAATGTAGCTGCCGCATGAAACGTGGCGCGCTCTTAATGGATAGGTGAAAGTTTGCCGATATACTGTGATGAGTGGCTGTCGCCGAATGCCTCTGCCCGGCTTTCCGCTTTGGACTTTAATGATCAGCTCGTGGCCGGCATGAGGGAAAAGATGAGTTGTTTGGCAATGTTTCAAGGTATGTGTAGCGAGAGTACAAAATCAGTTTGATATTGTTCGATTAAAACAATTAATATAAATATTGTTTGCTGAAAAGCGCGAGTGAAGATTATGTATCATTTCTCGCAACAGGTACTGCGCACCGACGCCTCCGGAATGCCGTTGGAGTGGATTGATTACCGGACGGCGGTGAGGTTGTATTACAGTGAGCAGGTCGCCTATACCTGCGGTTCGCTGTTGTACAAGGTGCATGGCGGTTATAACGCGAAAACCGGTCTTCGCAGCGTTCTTGAAGTAAACTCCATCGTCGCCACTTACGGCCATAACCAGTCTTTGCACGAGTCTTATGTCCCGCCGCTGAGCAATGAAACATTGTTCAATCGCGACGCCTACCTGTGCCTTTACTGCGGCGAACGCTTCAGACATTCCCAGTTGTCCCGCGACCACGTGACACCGATCAGCAGGGGCGGCGAGGACTGCTGGAGCAACGTCGTGACCGCCTGCAAACGTTGCAACAATCATAAGGCGGGCCGCACCCCCGAACAGGCCGGAATGGAACTGTTGGCCGTGCCGTTCGTACCCACGCACGCAGAATATATTTTTCTCAAGGGCAGGCGCGTGCTGGCGGACCAGATGGAGTTTCTCAAGGCTCACTTCCCCCGAACCAGTCCCCTGCGCAAGCGATTTAAAAAAGCCGCGTAACTCGATACCTTGGCGCCCGAGTGCAAGTCGCCACGAGGGGTGGTAAAGTGCGCGGGTCCCCGTCAGTTGCGTGCCCCGTCATTACTATGGAATATCTTGGAAACCCGGATTACCGGCATGGCACTCCCCCGGCAACCGGTATATTGATCAGCAACCTCGGTACGCCGGATGCGCCGACGCCCAAAGCCTTGCGGCGTTACCTGGCGGAATTTCTGGGCGACCCCCGGATCGTCGAAGCCCCACGCTGGCTGTGGTTGCCGGTGTTGCACGGCGCGATTCTGCGATTTCGCCCGCGCCTTTCGGCGCATGCCTACAGTAAAGTCTGGACTGAAAACGGGTCGCCACTGCTGCATTACTCTTTGCGGCAACTGGAAGCGCTCAAGTCGCGGTTGCGAACTGATTCTGGTGAGCTGTATCTCGCGTTGGGCATGCGTTACGGCAATCCCTCGATACCCTCCGCGTTGGAATCGTTGCGCGGTCGGAATATCGAACGCCTGCTGGTATTGCCGTTATACCCGCAGTATTCGGCCACTACGACAGCATCGACTTTCGATGCGGTCAGTGCGGCATTACGGCATTGGCGCCGGATCCCGGCCTTGCGCTTTATCGACAATTATCATGATTTCCCGCCCTACATCGCGGCCATGGCCGGCCATATACATGATTCCTGGAGCCGGCAGGAACGGGGCGAAAAACTGATTTTCTCGTTTCACGGATTACCCAGGCGTTATCTGCTGAAAGGCGATCCCTACCATTGCCAGTGTCATAAAACGGCTCGCCTGCTGGCCGAAGCGCTGGGGTTGGAAGCGGGGCAATGGCAGGTGAGCTTCCAATCACGGTTCGGCCGTGAAGAATGGCTGACACCTTATACGGATCATGTGCTGAAAGCCCTGCCGTCGCAGAACGTCAAACGCGTGGATGTATTCTGTCCCGGTTTTTCCGTCGACTGCCTGGAAACGTTGGAGGAAATCGAGATGCAGAACAGGGAGTTTTTTCTCGAAGCCGGCGGGGAGCGGTTCAATTACATTCCCGCGTTGAACGCCGCAGATACTCACATCGAAGCACTGGCGCGATTGGTCGAAACTCATATGCAGGGTTGGGAGGCTCCAATGTTCGACGCGGAACAAAGCCGGTTGAGGGCGTTGTCGATGGGGGCGCGCCAGTAAAGCGGTTAGATGCAAATCGGCCTTTACATCATCGGCGATGAAATTCTCGGCGGGCGGCGCCGCGACACGCATTTGTCCGCGATGATCGAACGTCTTAAGCCGTACGGCAAGACTTTAAATTGGGTTCGTATTCTCGGGGACGATTTTTCAACATTGGTGGAAAATTTCAGGCAAAGTCTGGCCAGCGGCGCCTGGGTATTGAGCACGGGCGGCATCGGCGGCACTCCCGACGATCTGACGCGGCAGGCGCTGGCCGAAGCCGCCGATATCGAGCTTGTGCCGCATCCGGAAGGCCTGGCGATACTGCGGGAAAAATACGGCGATGAATTAACGCCCGAGCGCCGCCGCATGGTGGAGTTTCCCGAAGGCGCGACGTTGATTCCCAATCCGGTCAACCGGATTCCGGGCTTCAGCTTCAGGCAGCACCATTGCGTGCCGGGCTTCCCGCAGATGGCCTGGCCGATGATCGAATGGGTGCTGGCGCAAGCGTTTGGCGGCCAATGCAGCGAGGCTCCCCTGGAGCTGGCTGTAAAGATAAAGGGCACGCCGGAAAGCAAACTTATATCGCTGATGGAACGCCTGCTGCGCACCTACCCGGGCGTAAAAGTTTTCAGCCTGCCGTCGATCGCGCCCAACGAACCCTGCGTCGAACTGGGCGTACGCGGCCCGGCAGACAAAGCCCGCGCGGCCATGCGGGAAATGCAATCGGAACTTACCGACCGGAATATCGAGTGGGAAGAAGTTTAAAAAATAAAAAAACATTTAACCACGGAGATCACGGAGGGCACAGAGTTAAAAGATTTTTATGGAATCACTTATAAAAACCCATAAATCATGAAAACACGGTCAAGGCGACCGAAAGCAACAGGGTTTCATAATCTTTTAATACAATTTTTTTCTCAGTGGGCTCCGTGATCTCCGTGGTTAGATTTCTTTTCATGCTGTGCCAGCGCCCATTCGATGTGTTCCCTGACCAGTTCGGATGATTCGGGCAGGCGTTTCTTCAGTACGTCTATCAGTGCCGGATTGCTGGGGGCGTTACCCAGCGCAACGGCGAGGTTGCGTTGCCAGCACTCGTAACCGGCGCGGCGGATGGGCGAGCCGGCGGTTTTTTCCAGGAACTCCTGTTCGCTCCAGAGAAACAGTTCCACCAGGCCGGCATCGTCCAGCTTGTGTCGCGGTTGAAAGGCTTCGGCGTTGCTGCGGGGCGAGAACTTGGTCCATGGGCAGAATATCTGGCAATCGTCACAGCCAAACACACGGTTGCCCATCAGCGGCCTTAATTCAACGGGAATGGAACCCTTATATTCGATGGTTAAATACGAAATACAACGGCGTGCATCCAACAGCCAGGGTTTGACGAAGGCGTTGGTGGGGCAGACATCGAGACAGGCCCTGCAACTGCCGCAACGCTTCTCGGGGGTCGCGGACGGCGGTTTATCCACGGGCAGTAAAAGGTCGGTGAAAATTTCGCCCAGCAGGAACCAACTGCCCGCGGACTCGTTCAGCAGCAGCGTGTTTTTACCAATCCACCCCAAACCGCTTTTTTCCGCCAGTTGACGTTCCAGCACCGGCGCGCTGTCGACAAATGCGCGGTAACCGTAGGGACCGATAACTGCTTCAAGCCGTTGAGCCAACTGTGTGAGTTTCTTGCGCATGACTTTATGATAGTCGCGGCCAAGCGCGTAGCGGGCGATGTAGGCGCGATCGGTTGTTTTCAGTCTTTCGAGTGTCTCAACGGAATCGGGCAGATAATCCATGCGTGCGCAAATGATGCGTTGCGTACCGGGCAGCAGCTTCTGCGGGTCATAGCGGAGCACCTGGTTGCGTTCCAGGTAATGCATTTCGCCGTGTAAGCCCGCGTCGATGGCCTGTGTGTGTCGATCTACATAAAGCGACACATCCGTATCGGTAATACGAATATCGGCGAACCCCAGTTCCCGTGCCCAGGTTTTCAGTTGATTGGACAGCGCTTCCAGTTCGTTGCCAGTTAAGTTGGTGCGGGTATTGAGCATATTGATTTTGACGCAAAGACGCAGAGGATCAAAATTAAAGATAATGAGGCCTGCTTGGAATAAGCACGTCCAGCTGAATTGTGAATGTTTGTGAAAGCCAAGAAAGCAAAATCATTGTGAACCTCACTCAAATATCTCTACGCCTTTGCGCCTCCGTGTCAGATTTTTTGTTTTATTGGAGTTCGGAGAGCAGCCGCCGCATCGTTTGCTCGGCCTGATGCCGGTAGCCGCCACCAAATAAATTCAAGTGATTCAGAATATGGTAGAGGTTATAAAAGTGCTTGCGGACCTTGTAACCCGGGTCGAGGGGCGAATGAACATTGTAAGCCGAGTAAAAGGCGGGGCTGAAACCGCCGAACAGTTCGGTCATGGCCAGATCCGCTTCGCGATCGCCGTAGTATACCGCGGGGTCGAAGATCACCGGCGTCGTGTCCGGC
>DASVCP010000086.1:0-2540 GCA_036381555.1 Gammaproteobacteria bacterium | reverse complement strand
GTATCGAGCAGGTAATCGTAGCGGGCCTGGGCGTAATCGCGCCGGGCGCTGAAGGTATTGCGCAGGGACAGCAGCACCTCCACGGCGTTGCGGGTGCCCACTTCGAAGCCGGCCTCGGTGGCGCGGTAAGCCGCTTCAGACGAAATCAACGCCTGCTGCAAGGCCTTGACGCGGCTGATGTCGGCGATCACGTTCTGGTAGGCATTGCGGGTTTGCTGAATCACCAGCCGGCGCACGCCTTCCTCGTTTTCCCGGGCCGCGTCGCGCCGGTAAACGGCTTCCTTTACCTGGGCTCTTATGCCGCCGCCTGAAAAAATGGGAACGCTCAGGTTAATGCCGACCGTTGTTGTTTCGCTTTCGCGTGAGCCGGTCGTGACTACCGTCCCGAAGACCTGGTTCTCCGCATCGGCATAGCCGTGACGTGCTGTAAGCGTGAGGCTTGGAAAATGGCCGCCGCGTTGCGCCGATATTTCGAGTTGCGCGGCCCGGCGCTGGAACTGGGCGGCCAGCAGCGACAGGTTTTCGGCCAGCGCCTTGTCCACCCATTCCTCTTTAACGTCCGGTTCCGGCGAGCGTAACGGGATTTCCTGTATCAGCTCGGCGAGGTCTTCGGGATACTGGCTGGTCAGCGCCCACAAGGCCTCGCGGCTGGCGGACAAGACGTTGCGGGCGGCGATTTCCGAAGCCACCGCCTGGTCATACTGCGCCTGGGACTCCTTGACGTCCGTGATCGCGATCAGGCCGACCTCGAAGCGTTGTTTGGCCTGTTCGAGCTGCTGCCCGACCGCCTTGGTTTCCGCTTCCGCGAACTCGACTGTGTCCTGGGCGGCCAGCACGTTGAAATAGGCCTCGGCGACGCGCAGGATCAGTTCCTGTTGGGCGGCGATGTAGTCGGCCTCCGCGCCGGCGGCCAGTGCGTTGGCCTGTCTCAAACGCTGCCAACGACTGTGATCATATACTGACTGGCTCAGGTTCACATTCCAGCTGAAGGTTTCGCCGCTGTCCTCTGAAGGTTGCGGTACGCCGTCAACCACCACCTCATCAATGGTTGTTTCGGATGATTCGACCAACCCTGAAATCTGTGGCAGCAATGCCGCTCGCGTTTGGGGTACGACCTGTTGTTCGGCCAGATAGTTGGCGGTCGCTGCGCGAATCTGCGGGTCCTGCGCTTCGGCGAGCTGATAGAAGGTCATCAGGTCCGTGGCCTGCAACGATCCGGAAACGCCGGCGGTAAACACCGCAGCGATTAACGCTATGCTGTATTTTTGCATGATTCAAGCCCAGTGAGGTTAAAGGTGGTCAATGTGATCTTTCCAAGTCAGTAACGCGCCATGGACGTATCGATCGAAGTCGCCCAGGCATGAATGCCGCCTTCCAGGTTCGCAACCCGCATAAATCCTTGATCGGCCAGGTACATGGCGACCTGCATGCTGCGCATGCCGTGATGACACAGGACAACAATTTCCCGCGATTCGTCCAGTTCACCGACCCGGCGGGTAATTTCTCCCATGGGAATATGCAAGGAGTTGTCGATATGACAAATGTCATACTCGGCAGGTTCCCGTACATCCAGCAACACAAGCTGTTCGGGCGCTAGATCCAGTTTTTCTTTAAGTTCGGCGGGTGAAATGCTGTCTATCATCAGGCCCTTGTTGAAGTCTGAGTGTCAAAAAACGAACGTTTTTGGTTTTACCGCGTTAATTAACGGCGGAATGCTGGTTTCAAACAGGCTCTCGCCGGTCCAGTGCTGCTCGCTTACGCGGGTGATCAGCCAGGCTTCCATGACCGGCAGGCTTTCGTCGCCGACGATGACGAATAACCGGCCGTTGGGCGCCAGCAGCCGCTTGTAACTGTCTGGTAAGACCGGAAGTGAGCCGGTAACCGCGATGACATCATATTCAGGGCGATCACCCCAGGTCGCCGAGGCGTCTCCCTGGCTGAGAGTGATATTGTTTATTGCCTGCGCGGTCAGATTAATCCCCGCCCTTTCGATAAAGTCGGGGAAAATGTCGACGCTGTAAACATGCTTTGCCAGTTGTGCCAGGCAGGCGGTCAGATAGCCGCTGCCGGTGCCGACTTCCAGCACAATGTCTGACTCCTGTATGTCCAGGGCTTGCAGCAGGCGGCCTTCGACATTGGGCCGCATCATGACCTGGCCGTTGCCCAATGGGATGTTGGTATCGGCGAAGGCCAGAGCTCTGTGTTCGGGGGGGACAAAAGCCTCGCGCGGTGTCCGCGAAATAACATCCAGGACACGCTGATCCAGTACTTCCCAGGTACGGATCTGTTGTTCAACCATATTAAAGCGGGCTTGTTCGTAATTCATTGCAGCCGATACTCCGCATAGTGAGGCTCTCAAAACAGGCCCGCATTCTATCATGGTCCAATGGGGCATCAACTGTGCAGGTGGGGTTTTGCGCCATTCCTGAAAGGCGACAGGAGACCAGTTGCAATGTGGAGATAAATTTCTTACTCTGACCGACGCGGGTCTGGCAAATTCGCGTGAAAGGCTAGGGGTACTGGGGCAAACACGGCCCAGT
>DASVCP010000085.1:0-4722 GCA_036381555.1 Gammaproteobacteria bacterium | reverse complement strand
GCGCGATCACCGTAACATCCGGCAAATGCGTGCCCCCCTGGTACGGATCGTTCAGAATCACCGCATCGCCCGGCCGCCAGGTCAGCCGTTGGACGATATCGCGCATCGCATACGCCATGCTGCCCAGATGTACCGGAATATGCGCCGCCTGCGCGCACAACTCGCCGTGCTCGTCAAACACTGCACAGGAAAAATCGAGCCGGTCGCGGATGTTGGGAGAGAAGGCCGCCCGCCGCAACTGCGCGCCCATTTCCTCACAGACAGCGTTGATGCGGCCCGCGAAAATGCTGAGTTCGATGGGGTTCATCATAACTTCGCAAGTTTACTGGAGAATCCGGGGATTATTGAACAGCCAACATTCTCACGCGAAGCAGAAAAATGTTCCATGCATTTTCTGCTTCGCGTGAGACCAAAATCCTTAACAAGAATAAGGTTATTTGACCTCCGGTTCGGTTGAAACCGGGGATATGAACGAATACCATAAGCGGCACTTCATTACCGCTCATACCAACACCGACAACCGAAGAGGTAGGCCATGAATCCACTTAACTCGATCTGGGGCACCATCATCAGCGGCTTTGTGATTGCGATTATCATCGTCGTCATCGTGTAATAACGAAGCCGGATTGTGTACAGCCATATTCATTAATCACAATTTAAAAATTAGGGGAACACCATGAATGTTTGGTCTTTAACCGTCTGGTTTCACGTGCTGGCCGGCATCGTCTGGATCGGCCTGCTGTATTATTTCAACTTCGTTCAGGCGCCGGCCGTTGCCGCCGCCACGGCCGACAGCGGCGGTCCCGGCGCGGCCGGTATCAACAAATATGTCGCGCCGCGCGCGCTGGCCTGGTTCCGCTGGGGCGCCGTCGTGACCTGGCTGACAGGCGCGGCCGCGCTGGAAGTCATGGGCGTGGGCCTGAAAAACGCCTTCCTGCTGCAGGGCAACGGCCTGATCATCGGCATCGGCGCCTGGCTGGGCACCATCATGCTGTTCAATGTCTGGGTGCTGATCTGGCCCAACCAGAAAAAACTGTTGGGCATCGTCCAGGCGACCGACGCGCAGAAAGCCAAGGGCAAAAAAATCGCCTTCATGGCCTCGCGCACCAACACCATGCTGTCCATACCCATGATCATGTGCATGGTTGGCCATGGCCACGGTCTGCCGTTCTAAACCCTCAAACACCCTCAAATAAAGCCACCGGCCCGGCTCGTCGGACAGACGTCCGGGCCGGGCTGTTTCTGGCCTACCGAGCATTTCATGCTATAATTCGCGTTAACCAGGCAGCACAGCAGCTGCCTTTTTTTATTGCGGATCGAACACGATAATGAGTGATCATTTGATGCAAACTTACGCCAGGTTGCCGGTAAGCTTTGTCAGGGGTGAAGGCGCCTATTTGTACGATGAGCAGGGCGAGGCCTACCTGGACGCACTGGGCGGCATCGCCGTGTGTGCGCTCGGGCACGCCCATCCCGCGGTCACCCGGGCCATTTGCGAACAGGCCCAAACCCTGCTGCACACCTCCAATCTTTACGGCATTCAGAACCAACAGGCACTGGCGGACAAGCTGTGCGATATCAGCGGCGTGGACCGCGTCTTTTTCTGTAACTCAGGCGCCGAAGCCAACGAGGCGGCCATCAAAATCGCGCGTCGATACGGTCACCACCGGAACATCGATATTCCGCACATTGTGGTCATGGAAAACAGCTTTCACGGCCGCACCCTCGCCACCCTGACAGCCACGGCCAACCGGAAGGCGCAGCAGGGCTTTGAACCGCTGGTCGAGGGGTTTATCCGCGTGCCTTATAACGACATTGAAGCGGTGGCGGCATTGGCCCGCTCGCGCGACGATATTGTGGCGGTGCTGGTCGAACCCGTGCAGGGCGAAGGCGGCATCAATATTCCCTCGCCCGGTTATTTGCAAGGCCTGAAACAACTGTGCGAAAAACACCAATGGTTGTTGATGCTCGACGAAATCCAATCCGGCGTGGGCCGGACCGGCCGGTGGTTTGCGTTCCAGCATGAAAACATACAGCCCGACGTGCTCACATCGGCGAAAGCGCTGGGCAACGGGGTGCCGATCAGCGCCTGCCTGGCCCGGGGCCACGCAGCCGATATCCTTCAGCCGGGCACTCACGGCACGACGTTCGGCGGCAACCCGTTGGCGTGCGCCGCCGCCCTGGCCGTTCTGGAAAGCATCGAAAGGGATAACCTGCTGGCGCGGATCGCCGAGTTGGGAGCGTACATGCTGAGCGGTTTCCAAACCGCCCTGAGCCATTACACCGCGGGCGCCAACCCCGCGATTACCGCCATTCGCGGCAAAGGCTTGATGATCGGCATCCAACTGCAACGCGACTGCGCCGACCTGGTCAAGCTCGCGCTTGCACAGAAATTGCTCATTAATGTTACAGCGGGCAACGTTGTGAGATTGCTGCCGCCTTACATTCTGAACGACAGCGAAGCCGAGCGTATTGTCGAAACCGTCAGCAGCCTGATCAAGCAATTCCTGGCGACACCCTGACACCATTTGAGTTCCCGAGGACCAGCCGTGAGCACCCAGCACTTCCTGACGTTACTGGATTTCAGCCCCGAAACCCTGCAGGCGCTGATCAAACGCGCGATCGAATTAAAAAAATTACAAAAAAACGGTGTCGTTCATGCCCCGTTGCAAAACAAGGTGCTGGCCATGGTGTTCGAAAAGGCCTCGACCCGTACCCGCTTGTCTTTCGAAACGGGAATGGTTCAGTTGGGCGGTCACGCAATTTTTTTATCGCCGCAGGATACACAGATCGGCCGCGGTGAGCCCATTGCCGACACCGCCAGGGTGCTGTCACGCATGGTGGACATCATCATGATCCGCACATTCGAGCACGAGAAGGCGGAAACCCTGGCCGAGTACTCGTCGGTGCCGGTGATCAACGGCCTGACCGACCTTTACCACCCCTGTCAGCTGTTGGCGGATATCCAGACCTTTGTCGAGCATCGCGGCAGTATCGAGGGCAAAACCGTTGCCTGGATCGGTGACGGCAACAACATGTGCAACTCTTACATCAACGCGGCCCGTCAGTTCAACTTCACCCTCAAAATCGCCTGCCCGCAAGGCTACACGCCGGCCGCGAGAATTCTGGAAACGGCATACCCCGGCGTGCAGCTGATGACCGATCCGCTCGAAGCGGCAACCGACGCCGACCTGCTGGTAACCGATGTATGGACCAGCATGGGCAAGGAAGAGGAGCAAAAAGCCCGTATCCGGGCATTCAAAGGCTATCAAATCACTTCGGCCTTCATGGCGGCGGCCAAGCCTGACGCCCTGTTCATGCACTGCCTGCCGGCGCATCGCGACGAGGAAGTTTCCGCAGAAGTGATCGACGGCCCGCAAAGCGTGGTTTGGGACGAAGCCGAAAACCGCCTGCATGCGCAAAAAGCCTTGCTGGAATTTCTGCTGGCGCCGACCGTCGACCTGGAAATGTGAGGGGCTTACGGTCTGTTGTTGCCCGATCCGGACGGTACCGTGCATGCCAGTCCCTTTCACGCCGATAAGGACAACCAGAGGTTTCTCTCCCCGCCCGCCTATTATCGTCGATTCGCTATTGATCTCGATTGGAGATTGGTATTAAATTCGACCCCTTGTTTATCGAGAGCGGTTACAGTCACGATGTCAGCTACTACAAAAGCAGGAAGCAAGCAAGCAGCAAGCGGGGCCGGCGCCTCGAAAACCACCACGCCTTCCGACAACGGCGGTGGCGCCAACCAGTTTACCGACTTCACGCCCTATAAGCTCAAAAAGGGCGAGGAGTACATGAATGAGGCCCAGTTGCAGCATTTTCGCTCCATCCTGCTGGCCTGGAAGCGTAATTTGATGGAAGAAGTGGACCGGACCGTCGGTCACATGAAGGACGAGGCCACCAACTTCCCGGATCCCAACGACCGTGCCACCCAGGAAGAGGAGTTCAGCCTGGAACTGCGGACCCGCGACCGGGAACGCAAACTCATTAAAAAAATCGACGAATCGCTGGAGCGGATCGACGACGACGAGTACGGCTATTGCGAAGCCTGCGGCGTGGAGATCGGCGTGCGGCGGCTGGAAGCCCGGCCGACAGCCACCATGTGCATCGACTGCAAGACCCTGGAAGAGATCAAGGAAAAGCAGACCCGTATTTAGAGATTTTTTTACTACTTTAACTCCACAAGATGCTGGAGTTCTTAGCATCGCATTCAATATCTGGTTCCTACTCAAGGTGGGGCCAGCGCCTCTAAAAATTTGGATTTTCGTTCGAGAACGAGGCGGCAACGCACGGAAAACCGCAGTGTACACTCGTACATGAGGATTTGAGTACGATGCCCCTGTACTCCCTTCGTGATATTCACGAAGGGGGTGAACGAAGTTATCGGGCGAAGATAATTTTTAGAGGTGCTGAATGTATATAGGCCGTTTCGCGCCCTCCCCCACCGGCCCTCTGCATTTCGGCTCGCTGATTGCGGCTGTGGGGAGCTACCTGGAAGCCCGGTGCAACCGTGGGCACTGGCTGGTCAGAATCGACGACCTGGATCCCCCCCGCGAACAACCCGGCGCCGCTGCCGATATTTTGCGCACCCTCGAACATTTCGGCTTCGAATGGCACGGACCGGTGGTTTATCAAAGCCATCGTCATCCCGCCTACCGGGAAGCACTGGCCCGGTTGACCACCCTGGGACATACCTATCCGTGCAGCTGTTCCCGC
>DASVCP010000084.1:0-10716 GCA_036381555.1 Gammaproteobacteria bacterium | reverse complement strand
TACAGCCCCCGCTTCGGCGCCTCCAGAGTGCCGTGGCTTACCGGCGCGGCTACCTGGGCGTATCAGGCGGCGTCACAATATATTCTCGGCATCCGCCCGGAATATACCGGCCTGCGCATCGACCCCTGCATTCCCGCCGACTGGAAAGAGATCAAGGTACAGCGTTTATTTCGCGATATGTGGTTCCGGATTCACATCCGGAATCCCAACGGCGTGGAAAAAGGCGTTCAATCCCTTACTTTTAACGGTAAATCAATTCAGGGCTCCCTAATCCCGATAGAGGACTGTGCGGCGGAAAACGAAGTAACTGTCACAATGGGTTAGCTTGTCACCAAAACTCAAACCCTTTAACCACAGAGGGCACAGAGGGCACAGAGAGCACGGAGAAATCAAAAGAAAGGATTTAAGAAAGAACTGCTATATGCGGCATTCTCCACCATGTTTTAACATAAAATGTCTTTTAACTCCGTGCGCTCTGTGTATGCAGAAAGTTTGCTCCTGCAATAACCGCCATGGAAGGCGGGAATGCAGATTTTGCAGGAGCAAAAATCTGCGGATGCACTTCACCTGTTATACGCCTCGTCCCTCGGGCGGGCGGTCGTCCGTGGTTAAGTATTTTTTGTTTTAAGCCGCTTCGGTTTGCATTTTTTTACGGTACTGGCTGGGCGTCAGCCCGACGAACTTCTTGAAAAACGTATTGAACGCCGCCTTGCTGTTGAAACCGACATCCAGCATGATGTTTAGCACCGACTTATCCATGCTGTCCTGGTCCCTCAGCATTTTCTTGGCTTCCTCTATCCGGTAATAGTTTACAAACTCAAAGAAGTTGCGGTTAAAATGCCGGTTAATAATCATCGACAAAGCCCTGGCATTGATTGGAATTCGTTCCGCCAGCTCGTCCAGTGTCAATGTATGGGCCAGATAGGGCTTTTCCTCCTCCATTACCTGCACGATTCGCTCGATTAATTCCGATTTGATTGGGTCTTTATCCTGTATTTTCAACGTATTGGGCTTTTCTTCGATTCCCTCAAATACGGAAGAATTATTCAAGCTGAAGAAAATCAAAGTGCTGATCAAGACAAAAACAGCGTAATTGCCGGTAAGGCCCAGTATTCTGTAATCCACATGCACGTCGAATCCGATCGCCAGCAGAACGGAAACCGACACCAGCACAGCCCAGGCTCTTACCATCAGGAATCCGCCAACAAGAATATTAAGCCATGAGAAATTGATATTCTCGATGCTTGAAAACTTGGTTTTGAGCAGATTACGATAGTTTGCTATTTGCCAGAGCGTCAACACGCCGTATCCTGCCCGGGTAGCTTCACGAATGACACCAACGATGAAATCGCCAATCGGTTGCGTATGAATGTCATGTGTCTGTAAAACATTGATTTTTTCCGTATACGAAAGCGCATAAAAATCCACCAATGTCATCCCATACAATATCATGGGCAACAGATGCAGCAGATCCCACTTGCGGAGGGTGAAATCCTTATATAGGACCGATTTGGTGTACCAGTACAGCAGAGGACCTTCCAGCCAGTAGGCAAGCCCGAAATTGTAAAACAAGTTCGGCGATACGGATAAAGCCCATTCTCTGAAAACCTCACCGAAACTGATAAGGATATCCAGAGAAATACAGGCGTGTGACAACAAAAAGCCGGCCAACAAATAATTTCTGAGCTTGTTTCCACCAATATGGGTTACCAGCAGAAGTGCGAACAAAACGCACTGATAAGTCGTCATAAGCAAGACGACGTCGTGAATATTGAAAAGTACGATATCCATAGGAATTCTTTGACTAACCAGTATGTTATATACGCAGCCAGATTAACGTCGCAGCTACCCCCGCCACTCATGGCAAATTCGGGACATGAGCGGATTTCTTGCTTAATATATTTCCTCTGTCGGGGACCGGGAAGTATTACTCCCAAGTCCATCCCTGCCTTCTCCGGAAGGCCATCGATTTAGCATCCCTGTATTGGGCTGAGAGAGCCGTAAGATCGGTCAAATTCACGTGAATTTGCCACGCACGCGGGGCATTTGACACATTAAATTGCCAAATGCTCATCTTTTTTTGATGGTATGTTCCCACTTCGGCTAAAAACGGTTCTATGATAAACCACACCTTATCAAGCGATTATCCTGCTGTCGTTGCTATCCGGTGCGCCGAAGCTTGCATTACTCATCTACCCCTCACAGCGGGTGTTATTATTACCGCTTAACAGGGTGTCAAGTCAATTAGATCATGGATGATTAGGCCCCGGGCCCCGTACCGCATGATTGATGGTCAATAAGACCATAAGTCGCATTTCATGTGTCCCTGACTCAATCGGAGTTTTCTGCCCGACTCTGAGACGCTCAGAATCGCAACTTAGAGCTTCCCTCTGTCCCGCTCCGACAAAAATTGCCAATATCCCCGATAAATGTATAGAGTAGCCGCTCGACAAACTATCTGCTTGGCTCACATTCTCATATGTCTGCAAAAAATCTGTTTATTGGGTTAATGTCAGGTACCAGTTTGGACGGTGTGGACGCTGTAGCAGTCGATATCGGCGCCTCCAGTTGCAATACGCTCGGCACCCACTACACACCATATCCGCCCGAACTGCGAAATGCGCTATTGACCCTGATTGATCATCATATGCGGACAAATCTGATTGATTTGGGAGAGCTGGATACGCGTTTGGGCCATCTGTATGCCGAGACTGTTCTTGAGCTCTTGAGAAAAAGCGCGCTGAAGTCCGTGTCCGTAACTGCGATTGGCTGCCACGGCCAGACCGTCTTGCACCGCCCTCCAGGGGCCTCACCCCATAATCTCCCGTTCACGATCCAGATCGGAGATCCGAACATCATTGCTTACAAAACCGGAATCACCACGATTGCCGATTTTCGTCGCCGAGATATCGCAGCGGGCGGGCAAGGCGCCCCACTGGTGCCCGCTTTCCATGCGGCATTTTTCCAGAGCTCCGTCGAGAACCGGATCGTATTGAATATTGGCGGCATCGCCAATATCACTGTTTTGTCGGCCGATGGCACCGTACGCGGCTTTGATACGGGCCCCGGTAATACTTTATTGGACCAATGGACGCGGCGTTATCTGGAGATTGATTTTGACACCGGTGGCAAAACCGCCGCCCAAGGAAGGCCGGTGGCCACGCTTCTTAAGCAACTGGCTCAGGATGCGTACTTCGCTTTGCCCCCTCCAAAAAGTACCGGCCGGGAGTACTTCAACCTTGCCTGGCTCGAACCCTATTTGGCGAATTATTCCCAGTACTCGCCTGTTGACGTGCTGGCAACCCTCACCGAGCTGACAGCCGCCAGTATTGTAAGGGCAGTTCATGAACATGCTCCGAACACCCAGCGGCTCTACATTTGCGGTGGCGGCATACACAATTCAACACTGATAAGCCGCCTGGAACAGATGCTACCTGAAATCAAGCTGGTATCCACTGCAACCACCGGCCTTGATCCCGACTATGTGGAGGCTACCGCATTCGCATGGCTTGCCAAACGCACACTTGAGGGTCTTGCCGGCAACCTTCCGTCAGTGACAGGCGCTCAAAAATCGGTTGTGCTGGGAGGGATTTATCGGGCCGTATGAAAAAATGAAATTCGTGCGATAACAATATTTTTACACCGAGAACGAAGAGCCGCAGCCGCAGGTGGTGCTGGCATTGGGATTCCGGATCACAAACTGGGCGCCTTCCAGACCTTCCGTATAATCGATTTCCGCACCCATGAGGTATTGCACGCTCATCGGGTCTATCAGCAAAGTCACGCCTTCGTTGTGAATCTCGGTATCCCCTTCATTGATGTTTTCATCGAAGGTAAACCCGTATTGAAAACCCGAACAACCGCCTCCGGTGATGAAGACCCGCAGTTTGAGATTGGGATTCTTCTCCTCTTCGATAAGACTTTTGACCTTGCGGGCCGCGTTGCCGGTGAATTCCAGCGGGGGAGGCAGGATTTCTGTTTGGGCTTCTGTCATCTTTAGGTACTCCGAACTATAAATTTAGTCTAGCCTTTCCCGACCATTTTAGTCAAGTATTGGCAATGTTGCTCGTTGCTCGCAAGTATTTTATCCAACAACTACACCTCGTCCTGCTTATGCTTGCCGGAAGCTGTTTTGGCATCATCAGGGGATTCATTGCTGTTCCGATACTCCAACAGGCGTTTTTCCTTTTTGCCCTGATGCACAAGATTACCGTTGATGGCCGCTCCCATCTCCATTTCCAACAGATGGTAATAGACATTGCCGTCGATTTTGGCCTGACTGGCCAACTCTACGCGATCACAGGCATACACATTACCGGTAACCTTCCCGTTCACCAATACATTCGGAACACGCACTTCACCTTCGATAAGGCCTCCCTGACTTAAGATCAAGATCGAATCGGAATCATCATCGGCCAGGACATTGCCTTTGATCTTG
The DNA here is from genome assembly GCA_036381555.1 of Gammaproteobacteria bacterium. GTDB lineage: Bacteria > Pseudomonadota > Gammaproteobacteria > HTCC5015 > HTCC5015 > DASVCP01. The sequence goes on along the minus strand of DASVCP010000084.1, from coordinate 6,278 downwards.
CCGTCGATATGCAATCCTCCGCTGAAAGTAATATCACCTTTGACTTGCGTATTCTCGCCGATGATCGTTTCAACTTTGGCGGTTTTCAACTTGTTCGAATTACTGTTGCCCCACATTACGCTCAACCTCCGCTTACGATGGACTTCCAATCAAAACTCCGCTCGACTTGCTTTAAGCCACGCACTTCCGGCAAAACACTGATCAACATGGTCTGGGGTTCAAAACCCTCCGGAACAACCAGTTTCCCTTCCAGGCTTTGGAAATTTTTGAACTGAAATGCCAGTGCCTCCTTACTGCCGTCAACCAGATCTTCCGCATACAAAGTGACTTCACGGCCGGACCGCATGCCCGACAGCTGAAGATCCACCCGGCCTGATGCAAACTTATAACGGCTCCGCCGCTGCGTTAGCACGATTTTATAACTGTAGGCGCTGCCATCGGCGGCGGCGCTATCGGCATGTTGAGCCAACTGCATCCCCAATATCTGCAATCCCGGTTCCAAGTCAGCGGGGGTCAGCAGGCTTCGGTAGAAAACCAGCTCTTCCTTAAGTTCCAGAATTTCCTCGTTGTATTCCCGCAGACGCGGACTGACCTGCTTATTGGCGGTGGCATCGATGGTCATATTGCTTGCCAGCTGCGCATTTTCCAGCAACAGTTCGTCAATCCGGGCGTTGAGCATGTTCACCTGCTCGGTTTGCGCCTCGATCATGGCCTCAGCAGCTTTTTTCTGGTATCCGCCCCGGACCTGTCCGTAGTTGTAGGAGAGCAGGCACAGCCCCACGAGCAAAATAAAAAACAGGCTGCGCACCATCCATGCCCGGCGAGGATTATGAGGTTTGACCAGGTATTGGCCGGATTTGTTATAAACTGACATACACTCTGCGTGTCATGGCCACAATGCGGCTTGAGTCAGCCCCAAGGACTCTTCCAATCCAAACATGATATTCATGTTTTGAACGGCCTGGCCGGCGGCACCTTTAACGAGATTGTCTTCAACCGACAGCACGACCACGGTATCGCCGTTACCGGGCCGATGCACCGCCAGCCGGCAGCTGTTGCTTCCCCTTACGCTGCCGGTACCGGGATGGGCGCCTGCGGGCATCACATCGACACACCACTCCCCACGGTAATAATCCTCGAACAACTCCTGCAAGTCCGTCTCCCTCGTCAACCGCCCATATAAGGTCGCATGGATCCCACGGACCATGGGCACCAGATGCGGCACGAACACCAGTTGGGCGGGTTGCCCGGCAACACCGTCAAGGGTTTGCCGGATTTCAGGCAAGTGCCGGTGACCGCTGACAGCGTAAGCGCGGAAATCCTCGGCAACCTCGCCATACAAATTGGCGACTTTAGCCTGTCTGCCGGCGCCGCTGACACCGGATTTTACATCTGCGATCAGGCTGGCGATATCCACCACCCCGCCGGCCAGCAACGGCATGAACCCGAGGGACACGGCGGTCGGGTAACAGCCGGGATTCGCCACCAGTTTCGCCCCTTTGATCAACTCACGATTGAGTTCCGGCAGGCCGTAGACAGCTTCCTGCAGCAGTTCCGGACAGGCATGCTTCATACCGTAGTACTGCTCCCATACCGAGACATCTTTTAAGCGAAAATCAGCCGCCAGATCGATGATTCGTGTCCCCCTTGCCAGCAGCTCGGGAACCAGCTCCATGGCGGTGCCGTTGGGCGTGGCGAAAAACACGAGGTCACAGGCTGCCAGTGCGGATGGCTCGGGTTCGGTAAACCGAAGTTCGACGTGACCTCTCAAACTGGGGTACATATCACTTACAGCGCTGCCCGCATGAGAGCGCGAGGTGATGGCCGTAATTTTTACCTCGGGATGCGCCGAGAGCAACCGCAGCAGTTCCACACCGGTATAACCCGATCCGCCTACAATACCCACCTTCAACATAACTGTCCTGGATCCAAAATACTTGAAAAGCCCGTAATAATAAGAGGTGTTCGCAATATAAGAAAGCGAAACAAACCACATCTCCGATAATACCTCGCATCATGCCCGATTAACCCGATTGTCCCGTAACGCACGGCTTCCCCGGCCAATGGCCGCTCCGCTGAAAGAAGTTCTATCCCGGATCATTCGACGTCATGGCCCCTATCCTGCATAAAAACGTCGGTAAAACGAAGAATCGCAGCCGCCCGGCCATGAAGATCTTGTAACGCGTACGACCGATAGCGGCCCAGCACCAGCAGTGACACAACATCAAGGATTAAACCGGTGATACTGTTTGTCGGCGTCATTATCCTCGCCGCCATTGTCGTGCAAGGCGTGCTCGGACGCTTCAAAATACCGGCGCTCGTCGGCTTTCTTATGCTGGGATTCCTTGCCCGGCTGTTGAACGACCATACCGCACTGCTCGAACCGGCGGGAATCCGTGCACTGGATGGGCTGGGCGTTGCCGGCGTCACTGTTCTGCTGTTTCGAGTGGGACTGAAAAGTAATGCCCGAGCGCTGGTCGGCCAGTTGCGCCGCGCAAGCCCCATCTGGCTGGGCAATGTCTTTGCCAGTGCCGCCGCCGGATATCTGGCCGCCGCATGGTTGCTCGGCTTGAACGCGCTCGGCAGCGCGGTGGTCGCAATCGCGCTCACGGCGACAAGTGTCGGTATTTCGGCGGAAATCTGGAATCGTGCCGGCAAGCTCGACAGTCCTGCCGGAGAACTGTTCGTCGACGTTGCCGAACTCGACGATATTTCAGGTGTTGTCGCCGTTGCACTGTTATTTACAGTAGTGGCCGGTCCTGGCTCCGCCGGTCATGACCTCTTCGGCGCCATCGCGTGGCCGGCGCTCGTCGTTCTGGGCAAAGTGGCCGGATTTGCTGCGCTCATGTTCATATTCGCCCACTGGTTGGAGCCATCCGTTACGCGCTTCTTCAACAACATCGGCAAACCTCCCCACCCGATGCTGCTGATTACCGCCACCGGCCTGATGATGGCTGGAACAGCCGAAACCCTGGGTCTGTCGGTCGCCATCGGCGCATTCTTTGCCGGACTGGCCTACAGCAGGGACCCCGGCGCTATCCAGTACGAGAAAGACTTTGAAGTGATCTATCAGCTGTTCGTGCCGTTTTTCTTCATTCATGTCGGTATGCAGGTGGCCCCTGAAGCCCTGGGAAGCGCCATTGTCCCCGGATCAATCCTGCTTGCCGCCGGCGTCCTCGGCAAAGCGGCCGGAAATCTTGTGCCCGGCGCCATGATCGCAGACAAGCCCGAAGCCGTGCTCCTTACCGTAAGCATGCTCCCCCGCGCTGAAATTGCCCTGCTTGTCACCCAGCAGGCCGAGGCAATGAACTATATCTCCGGCGAAATCCTGTCGGCGATGGTCTTGGTCTCGGCGGCAACCTGCCTCCTGGCCCCCTGGGCGCTTGAGTATTTGCTGCGACAGAAAAACAAATAATACCCTGGCTTCGCTTGCATTTTTTGCATATAAAATTGCTTTTTTATTCCTTCCTTAAATATCCCGGGGCTCAAAACCCGCACGCGAAAAGGATTGCGTTTGACAATCATTCTCATTTGCGTTAAAAATAGCGCCATGTATATCTGCATCTGCAAAGCCGTCACCGAGGATCAGGTTCATAGGGTCATTGACCAAGGTGCGGCACGCCTGAGGGACTTGCAAATACAACTGGGCGTTGCCACCCAATGCGGCGCCTGCGCGGGATGTGCCCGGTCCATTCTGTCAGAACGGACCTCGCAAAACACCGGGGTTCGACCGGTTGCCGCTTCGCTGATACCGGTGCTGGTAAACTCTTAGTCCGGTTATTTCTTTTTGCGGCGATCCCTGCCGGTTCGGCGGTCCGGCTGAATTGAGCTGCCGCGCTCGCTTCTACGCCGATCGTTAAGCCCGGTACGCCGCTCCCCCTTGCGCCGCTCGATATAACCGAGTTCGTCAAGATCATTCACGGCAGGTACCGGTTCGATACGGCTCAATGCACCGACCGCATCAATCTCCGTTTTGTAGCGAAAGGCCATCTCGGCATCGAGATTGTTTTTTACCACAATAGGGCGCCCAGCCATGATCCGCTTGATCACTGCCGGCTTTAGTTTGAATTTTGCGGCCAAATCCGCTTTGACTTTCTCAGGGTCTCTACCAGGTTCCACCTGGCCAACAAAAACGACGCGATAGCGTTCGCTTGACATACCCTATCCTTTTATTTTTGGCGTTATCTGAACAATAGTAAAAATATACTAAAAATACTAGCCTGCATCTTTTACATGCCCCCATGCCGTTCTGAAGAACACCATTTTTGAGCGGTTGCCCGGGAAATCCCCCGCCCCCTTTGCCCGCCCAAATAATGGGAGTGGAGCCTGTTGCTCCCCTGGTATAAACTCCGGTTGAGTTTAATTTGGACAGGGACAAACTATGCAAGGCGACCCGAAAGTTATCGAGTACCTGAACAAGGCTCTCAAGAACGAATTAACCGCCATCAACCAGTATTTTCTGCATGCGCGCATCTACAAAAACTGGGGCTTTGAAAAACTCAATGAACACGAGTACCACGAATCTATAGACGAAATGAAGCATGCCGATAACCTGATCCAGCGGATCCTGTTTCTGGAGGGGTTGCCGAATGTGCAGGACATCGGTAAGTTGTACATCGGACAGAATGTCCGCGAAATTCTCGGCTGTGATTTGCGCCTGGAAACGGAAGCCACGCCATTGCTGAGAGAGGCCATCAGGTATTGCGAGTCGGTTTCCGATTTTGTGACTCGCGAGCTGCTGGAAGGCATCCTCGAAAGCGAAGAAGAACACATCGACTGGCTCGAAACCCAGTTGCAGCTTATCGACAAATTGGGCGAGCAGAACTATTTGCAGTCTATGACATAGCGCATGCTCTGGCTAAAGGCTCTCCACCTGATTTCCATGGTTACCTGGTTTGCGGGACTGTTTTACCTTCCCCGGCTGTTCGTCTACCACGCCATGACCCAGGATGAGGCCGGCATCGAACGTTTCAAGATAATGGAACGCAAATTACTCTGGGGAATTATGACGCCCGGCGCGGTCATGACCCTGGGATTCGGCGTCTGGATGTTATTGCTCAACCCGGCTTACTTCCTGCTGCACTGGATGCAAATCAAGCTGGCATTGATCGCGGTTCTTGTCGTTTACCACCTGTGGTGTGGAAAACTGGTTTTGAACTTCAAACATAATAGGAATAAGCACACTCATGTGTGGTACCGCTGGTTTAACGAATTCCCGGTCATCATTTTAATTGCCGTGATACTGCTAGCCGTGCTGAAGCCCTAACCCTTTACTGATCCCGGCCTTCCTGCAAAAAACCCCCTGACCTTGCGGACAGGGGGCATGGGAGTTTCAACAAGTACTACTTTAAATAAGTCACGTCCCTGTGTGGAGGGAACCCGTATCGAATCAGAGGTTGTAACCCCGTTCGTCGTGCAGGGCCAGATCCAGACCTTCGGTTTCCTGCTCTTCACTGACACGCAGGCCGATAATCAGATCGACAATCTTAAGCAGCACATAACTGGCGATTGCGACGAAAACGATGGTGATCAGCACGCTCTTGGTCTGGATCCAGAGCTGCGAACCCATCGCCAGATCGGTCCTGAGGCCGTCCATCGAGGTGGCAAAAACACCGGTCAGAACGGCGCCGACGATACCACCGACGGCATGTACGCCAAACACATCCAGCGAGTCGTCATAACCCAGTGCACGCTTGAGCTTGGTTGAAGCCAGGAAGCACAGCACGCCCGCGATCAGGCCAAGCAACAGCGAACCCACGGGGCCAACGAAACCGGAAGCCGGGGTGATTGCCACCAAACCTGCCACTGCGCCGGATGCAATGCCGAGTACACTCGGTTTACCGTGAGAAATCCATTCTGAAAACATCCAGCCCAAGGCCGCGGCGGCGGTTGCAATTTGCGTCACCAGCATGGCCATACCGGCCGAGCTGCCGGCCGAAACGGCGCTGCCGGCATTAAAGCCGAACCAACCGACCCACAGCAGGGATGCGCCGACCAGCGTATAGGTCAGATTGTGCGGCGGCATCGCCGTGGTCGGATAGCCTCTGCGTTTACCCAGCACCAACGCGGCTACCAAACCCGCAATACCGGCATTGATATGCACCACGGTACCGCCGGCAAAATCGAGTACACCCATGTCCCAGAAGAAAGCACCGTCACCGCTCCAGACCATGTGCGTCATCGATGTGTAGACGATCGTAAACCACAGCACCATAAACACCAGCATGGCCGAGAACTTCATCCGCTCGGCGAACGCGCCGACGATCAGCGCCGGGGTG
>DASVCP010000083.1:0-2777 GCA_036381555.1 Gammaproteobacteria bacterium | reverse complement strand
CAATTCGCCATAACTAAAAACTGTTGTCCCGGCTTTGAACAAACCAGCGATGCTAACGTAGCGATTATCCAGTTCCTCAGCTTTCTTTTGTATCGACACCGCACTGCTGGCAAAGCTAACGGCTATCGAGTTTGCCGCCATTCCCGAGAGATATGAGTTCTCGTCCAGGAACAACGAGTGCTCATATTCTCTACTGAGAGTGAGATAGCCGCCAACTGATACATATTGCCCGTCGAACTTCTCTGGATTCGCGATCAGCTCGATTATCGATACATATCGTTCGTCTTTGCGCTTCACGACTTCAGGAACATTTGCAGCGCAAGCCGCGCTAAGGGAAAACATCATAACCAGCGATAAAAGGATTCGCATTTCTATCTCCCGAGAGGACGTCGAACTGGTGGCACCCGGCCAATTTGCGTTGTTACGCCTGTATTGAAGTCGTGCATCAAGAGCAAGCCTCTTGGCGTTGCACCAAAACCGATAACTGGACCAACAATGGGATTACCGCCATAGAAACTCAAATCACTTGGCGAGAAGTTTTCAAATGCCCCCGGCGAGTTGAAATCACTACCATGGTTATGGAAGGAGTACTCGACTGTGCCGTCAAAATCCTTCGCCATCTCGGTGAGCAGCGCTTTATCAACTCGACCGCTCTGCCCACGACGAAGATCTTGGAACGTCAAAACGCCATCAGCACCTTCTCCGCCGAAGGAGTGATATTCAGCGTTTGATCTTGATGATAGGCGATTGCTTTGGGCACCAAGTTCGTACACTTTCTGATAAACAGGATCGTCCGCATATTCTTCGAACAAACCATATTTTCCAGTTGCGGTATCACCTTCACGCGCAGGAAATGCTTCTGCGTCACCGCGTGCCAATCCGTCCGCCATATTCGACATGGCAGCGGCGAATGCACCACTGATTGCCCCATTTGCGAACTTCCCGCCGCCGATGTCAGAGACCGTGCCGCCAACAATAGCACCGATAATCATGTCGCCGGCCATGCCGCCGGTTGAGATGCCGCCCGCATATCCGCCGACCAGGCCGCCCAGGAACCCGTCGCCGAACCGGCCACCGCCGGCCGCCGACATTGCACCGCCGGAAATGGCGCCCGAGAAGGCGCGGATGTGCAATGAGCCGCCGGATGCCGTATGAGCGATGGCGCTGCCGATGGCGGTCAGGATGCCGGCGCGCATGCCTTGTCGCCAGTCGCCGGTTTGCAGGTAGCCGCCGACCGCGCTGGCGGCAGCCGCACACCAGATCTGGCAGTAGGGAACGTAGTTCAGGAACGGCGCGACGGCGCTCGCAACTTCTCCCACCTGGCTGGCGTGATCATAGGCCCAGGCGGCGCCGGCAACGCCGGCGACGCCGAGACCGAGAGTGGCGCTGAGCGTTTTCCGCCAACTGAAATACCCGCTCGGGTCCGTCGCGTTCAGCGGATTGTTGCCGAGGTATGAATAACGGTTGTAGCTCTGCGTGGAGTTCGGGAACTGCACGAACGGGTCGGCGGAGATGAACCTGCCCAATGCCGGATCGAACACTCTGCCGTTCATGTGTATAAGGCCGAGGTCGTTCAGCATTTCATGGCCGGTGTAGCCGCGCGTCTGTTTCTGCGACGTTGCAGGCACGTAGTCGCCGATGCCGCCGTTCGCAGCCGGATCCCACGCCTGTTGCTCGCCCCACGCGGTGTAGACGAACCGTTCTTTCTCGACGCCATGGCCGTCGGTGATGACGCTGATGGAGCCCAAGTGGTCTTTATGGAAGTAGAACGTTTCGTCTCGGGTGTCACCCGCCGCTTGAGTGTCCGGGTCTTCGCCGCAGTGCGTGGTGCAGCTGTAGATGGCAACGGCCGAGCCGCCGGCGAAGATGTGGAACTTGTGGGTGGTGGTCGCGCCTTCTTCGACGCGTTCGTACAGCGCACCGGCGTAGATCGTGGTTGCGGTTGCAGTGACCTGCTTGTAGCGCGCACGGTTCGGGTCGTACGCGAATGCCGCATACGCGCCGCTTGCGGTGTTGTCGATACGTGCAACCTTGTTGAACGACGTCCAGGTGATGCTGCGGTTCGGCCCTGTGAGCATGCTGCCGTTGGCGTTGTAGGTGTACGCACCGGCACTGCTGCCCGTGCCTGCCTTGCTCGCGACGGCGTGGAACTTGCTGCCGTCATACGTGTAGTCCGGCGATGCCGTATTGCAGGTGTCGGTGGCGATGTTGAAGCAGGCGATGTTGCCGTTCTTCTGATAGCCGGTGTAGCGATTGTCTTCGGGTACGACGGTGATCATGCAGCGGCGCCATCCCTCTCGCCGCTGACGAAAAAATTGCCTGATTGTTAAAGAACGTTTTCTGTTCGTTTACGCGGATTTCACAAATCATCCCGGATTTCGCCAAGCTCTATCCGGGCTACGCCTACTGTCCGCGGTTGTTGTCGTTTCGGCTGCGGGGTTTGCGCAAAATTTGTTCATGAACAAATCGTATCGCAGCTCGAAACGCAAAATATTTCGTTCTTTAACAACAATGCTGCCGAGATTCTGAGCATTCATTGTTCAAAATCGTGCGTCCCTCATGCCGTCAACGTGTTTCGGACATGCGGACAGGACAGTTGCTGGCTGGACACTACTGCTAGGTTGTTAGTATTTCTGTGAGGCCCATAAATCCTCAAAATGCTTTCTAACACCGGGATCGTCCTGCTTACCTTCTTTAAGACTTACTTTTTGATTATCGAATAACCCCCTACCAAGCAGATTATGATCTGAAGGCGCAACGTATATCACCTCGCCAGA
>DASVCP010000082.1:0-6061 GCA_036381555.1 Gammaproteobacteria bacterium | reverse complement strand
ACCGAATTTTCGAGAAGAACTTCCCACCCGCGAGTTTCCAGGTCGCCTGGAAAAACAATCCCCATACCATCATAATGGATAAACGAAACAAGACTGAGATTATTTGTATCATTGAAGACTGGGTAAGAATTCGCGAAAACCTCGAACTCTATATTCGGGAAAGAAGGGGGCACAGCAACTGAATGGATGTATTCACGATGTGCCCCTATCGCAGTCCTCATGGCAGTTGTTAGCGGCCCAGACTTCTCTTTAAGGCGTTGGAGTTGCTCTGGCGTCACACTTCGATTTCGAATCAACAAAGTAACTGGCAACCGATCTAAGATATTGGGCAGATCGCTCACATGATCCTGATCGAAATTCTGGATAATTAGATGCTCAATCCCTCTACACCCATTTTGAACTAAGTAGGAAGATGGCCGGAATCCAGTTCTTTCATTATGCCCGCAGTCAAAAAGCATCACATTTCCATTATCAGCGATTAAATATGCACAGAATCCATGCGACACATCGAATATCCTAATTTCCATCATCCTATCTTCTAATCTACATATCTAATAATTTGCTAGAAAATACGCTCGCCTCTTTATCAATCTTCTTGATCCTCAGGATAAGGTAGAGTTTCTGCAGCGCTCCAACCTTCTCGATTTGGCGCATTGCACTGTGTCCGCGTATTGCTGCCCTCCGTGGATAACACCTTTCCGCCCCTATGAATAAATGCACGAACAACCGTCTTTCTTGGGTGATCTTTATCTTCTTTCGATGCACTCACAATTGCCGTAAATTTAGGGCTATTTCCCTCGCTTTTTTCATTTAATCGAGGCCCCAACCATCGGTCTAAAATCTCAGTCGATACGTTATGTCTTGATCCATGATGGGGAACTTGAATTCGATCAATTCCCGGCAAAAATAAACCGGCATATGGAGCATAATCTGCCGCTTCCTCAAGAGCTGCGCGCCCCGCATCCCCCGTCAACAGTATTTTTTGCCCGCACAAATTCGCATATTGAATAATACTCATATTGTTTTCAGCACTAGTGTCATCTTCTGGAAAGACTTCCTGGCCCCATGCTGCACGGACAAAATTAATGGCCTTTCTGACAAGCTGGCCGGCAGCTTCCGCGAGCGATAGCTGCTCTTCTTTGGCTGCCTCTGGCGTCTTTTCTGACTCCACAATGAGATCAAGATATCGACGCTTCGTAGGAGCCATAACGCAAAAATGTCCGATATAAGCCCCCTGAAACGGCTCCAAAATCGGAACATTATAATTCTCCGCAAGCTCTTCAAGAGCCGCAATATTAGGATAGATTTCTTTCAGCCGACCAGCCAAGCTTCCGACCGAAGTATAACGACTAAATCTATCAATGAGTTCGTTAGCATATAGCCATGGACGAAGCATCCATAGCTCGCCTATTTCATATACTTCAAATAACTTTCTTAACCCTCCAGCATGATCCCCGTCCGGATGAGTCACGACAACAGCATCGATGAATTTTGGCGAATCATAGTATTCATTGATGTGCTTCACAAGCACATCACCAGTTTCCTGAAATCCTCCGTCAGTAACATGAATCCGAGTAGTTCCATTCAGCGAATAGCGTAAAGGTATTGCATCACCGCTTTTCTTTGACTTAACATCCAAGAAATCTATTTCAAAAAAATCTTCCATGCATCAACCCCTTTTTATCGCATTTTCTACGCGCTTATTAATATATTGGGTTTGCTTTCGATAGGACATACCGAAGAGTATCAATAGCGCAACCACAAGCATCTCACTTGCCCAATTATCAAGTACAGGAAAATGATTCGAAACAAACTCGAACATTTTTAAGAATATAAGACACACAGATAGTGAACAGAATGTTCTATACATATTATTAGATTCAGAAAGAAGTTCGATGAGTTTATCCTCTTTACATGCATTAACAAAATCCGCATAAGAGGTAAAGCGAACAAATCCGGTCCATTTTAGGGATGGCTCGATGATTATTGACCCAATTCTGCTAATGATAAGCCCGATAAAGTAATAGAGAAAAACTCCAACCACGATGTCCTGTTGAATTAGGTGATATCGTGTAACAGCATCAGCTATAACCACGAATACAACACCTGGAAGCAAGTAATTAAAGATGTTGTATGATGATATCTTTTCGAGTAAATCTTTCATTTGTGTTCAACCAGTCTGGCCCTTTATTTAACAGGGTAAAATCTGCATTTCCTATCCATTCATGCCTTTTTCATAAACAGCTTATTGCATCTGAATCCAACATTGTTTCAAATGGGGCGAAGCGCTTGTAAGCGCGAAGCCGATTTCCTTGTTAGAGCATCCTTCTAAAAATTTTTTGTTTTGGTCTCCCAGTGCACTTTCGCTCCAAGTGATTTAGCAGACGGTCCCCTCGGATTTGAATTCCACAGCGTTCACATGTTATTAAAAAGCTTGGGCTAAGATGTTCTTGAGTGAGATTATCGTGACTACGGCAGTTATGCTCCTCACCAGAGTCACCAGGGACAAAGAAAACCTTACTGCCACAAGAGCACTCGAAATACATTACATCGGCGCCGCAATATTTACATTTTATTGGGTACGATCGTACTTTGTAGCAATCCGGCCCATGAGTTGGAACATATCCCATTTTATCTCCAACGATTCTTTAACTACTGCCGGAAAAAGGTTTCCTAACTGTTTTTTCGAGATTCATCCAGCAGCACTTCCAACTTCTTGTTTTTCTCCATTATATCCAGCCCCAGAACTACTCGTTCTTTCCGGGCGAATGGCATTCCATCCAAACGCCTTGATTATAGGCCAATCTCCACAACTTCGCATTTATGAAAAGAATTTTTATCGCCTAAAACCGCCCCTTTTTGCCCTGTTGCTCCTGCTCTACGCGGGGGTATATCTGGCGGCCGACGAAAAATGCCCGACTTTTATAGTGTCAGCTATCTGCGAGCCGATTTAGGCGAACTCGAATAGTCTCCTGACGGCTCCATGACAGCCGTTTCGGCATGCAACTTCAACCCCAGCGCTTTTATGACTTTCAGTATCGTATCGAAGCCCGGGCTTCGTTCTCCGGAAAGAGCCTTGTATAGACTTTCCCGTGAAAGGCCGGCGTCTCGCGCGACTTGCGACATGCCCTTGGCGCGGGCAATGTCGCCAAGAGCCTTGGCGATGAACGCGGCATCGCCGTTTGCTTCCTCCAGGCACGCTTCCAAGTAGGCGGCCATTTCCTCGGGAGTGCGAAGATGTTCGGCAACGTCGTAGCGGGTGGTAGTCGTTTTGAGCATTCGCAGTTTGTAGCCTGCTGGCTACAGTTTGTCAATGCGCCAACTTCCAAGAGTGGGGAAATTCGCCCGAATCCAGTATTATCACGCACTAAAATCAATCAACCAGAAGTAGAAAACATCATGGAAATCCTATCCGTACTGCTGTCTATCGCGTTGCTGGTGTTGTTGATCGCCTGGCTGAAGGTGCATCCGTTTCTGGCGTTTCTGGTGTCATCCAGTGTTGCCGGGTTTATGCTGGACGTGCCGCTGGATGCCATTCCGGGGGTGCTGGAGAAAGGCATCGGCAATACGCTGGGCGGGCTGGTGGTCATCATTACCCTGGGGGCCATGTTCGGCAAGCTGGTGTCGGAGAGCGGCGCGGCGCAGAAGATCGCCGATTCGCTGATGGGGCTGTTCGGCGAGAAGCGCATTACCTGGGCGCTGATGTTCACCGGCTTTATCGTCGGGATTCCACTCTTTTATAACGTCGGTTTCGTGCTGCTGATGCCGCTGGTGTTCTCGGTGATGTATCAATCCAGGCTGCCGGCGGTGTACCTGGGCATTCCGCTGCTGGCGGCGTTGTCGGTGACGCACGGCTTTCTGCCGCCGCATCCCTCGCCCACCGCCATGGTGCCGATGTTCAACGCCGACATGGGCACGACGTTAGTCTATGGGCTGATCGTGGCGATTCCCACGATGATCCTGGCCGGGCCGGTGTTCGCGACCACGCTCAAGCGCATCAAGTCCACGCCGCTGTCGATTTACGAGCCGTCGCACCTGACCGCCGAGCAGTTGCCCGGCGCGTTCAACTGCTTCGCCACGTCCTTGCTGCCGGTGGTGCTGATCGCCAGTTCGACCTTTCTGCCGGCGCTGGCCGGCGACAACGAATCGCTGCAAACCTTTTTCGGCTTTATCAGCAACCCGCTGACGGTGATGCTGCTGTCGCTGATCATCGCCACTTACACGCTGGGCCTGTCGCGCGGCATGAAAATGACGGTGATCATGGAGCATTATTCCGGCGCGGTGAAGGACATCGCCGTGATCCTGCTGATCATCGCCGGCGCGGGCACGCTCAAGGAGGTGTTCGTGGCCAGCGGCGTCAGCGAGGACATCGCCGCGTTCCTGAACGGCATCGCCATCAACCCGCTGCTGCTGGGCTGGTTCATCGCCACGGTGATCCGCATCTGCCTGGGCTCGGCGACGGTCGCCGGGCTGACCGCGGCCGGCCTGATGGCGCCGGTGGTGTTCGCCACCGGGGCCGACCCGAACCTGATGATCCTGGCGATCGGCGCGGGCAGCCTGATGTTCTCGCACGTCAACGATTCCGGCTTCTGGATGTACAAGGAGTTTTTCAACCTGTCCCTCAAGGACACGGTGATGTCGTGGTCGCTGATGGAAACGGTGGTCGGGGTGACCGGGATTATCGGGGTGTTGATACTGGACATTTTTGTCTGACGGGCCGATAGTTATCGCCATGTCTACTAAGTTATCCTGCCTGATGCAACAAACCATGCGCTGGTTCGGCCCGTCCGACCCGGTGAGCCTGTCCGATATCCGCCAGGCCGGCTGCACGGGTGTGGTCACGGCGCTGCATCATATCTCCAACGGCGAGGTCTGGACCCTGGAGGAAATCCGCAAGCGGCGCGACCTGGTCAACGCCGCCGGCCTGGACTGGAAGGTGGTCGAAAGCGTGCCGGTGCACGAGGATATCAAAACCCAATCGCCGGGCTTCGAGGCCAGGATCGAGAACTACAAGCAAAGCATTAAAAATCTCGGCGAGTGCGGCATCGAGGTGGTGACTTACAACTTCATGCCGGTGCTCGACTGGACCCGCACCAACCTGAGTTTCGAGTTGGAAGACGGCTCGCGGGCGCTGAAGTTCGAGAAAGCCTCGCTGGTGATTTTCGACGTGTTCATGCTCAAACGCCCCGGCGCGGAGAACGACTACTCCGCCGCGGAACTGGCCAAGGCGAAACAGATTTTCGAGGCGATGAGCGACGAACAGAAACACAGCCTGGAGCGCACCGTGATCGCCGGGCTGCCCGGCAGCGAGGAAAGCTTCACGCTCGAACAGTTCCAGGCGGCGCTGGATAAATATAAAGGTATCGACGAAGCCAGGCTGCGCGAGCACCTGCTGCACTTCCTGCGGCAGGTCTGCCCGGTGGCCGACGAGGCCGGCGTCAGGCTCGCCATCCACCCCGACGACCCGCCCTATTCCATTCTCGGTTTGCCGCGCATCATCAAGAACCGCAACGACATCCAGGCGCTGATCGGCGGCGTGCCGAACCCTTCCAACGGCCTGTGCTTCTGCGCGGGCTCCTACGGCGTCAACGCCGACAACAATCTGCCGGAAATGGTGATGGAGTTCGGCGAGCGCGTGAACTTCGTGCACCTGCGCAACGTCAAGCGCGACGCGGAAGGCAACTTCATCGAAGCCGCGCACCTGGACGGCGACACCGATATGTACGACCTGGTGAAAGCCATCCACACCGTGTCGCGCAAACGCAACGTTTCCATTCCCATGCGCCCCGACCACGGTCACCAGATGATGGACGATTTGAAAAAGACCACCAACCCCGGTTATTCCGGCATCGGCCGGGTCAAGGGCCTGGCGGAGATCCGCGGCCTGGAACTGGGGATCGCCAAAAGCATGGCGGAATCGTAGGGTGGGCACGGCCCGCGCGGAATAAAAACGGCGATGCCCCGCGTAAAAACGATGTTCTGTTCAGGAAAAAGAATGCGTTTTACCGAATACTTCACGGCGCCGGCCGCCGCGACACGCTATAAACCTATTTCAAAATTG
>DASVCP010000081.1:0-4069 GCA_036381555.1 Gammaproteobacteria bacterium | reverse complement strand
TGGCTACATAAACGCGGCCATAGTATTGCAGATCTCCGGCCAGGGCGCGAAAACGTTGGCCATAGCGGTGCCGGTCGTCATTGAGTTTGAGCCATTGTCGGCCGCAGTCGTCGGATCGCCAGACAGCGCGACCGTTGCCTTGTGTGCCGATCGCAAACAGAGTCGGCGTGGCGCTGTTTGGACGGGCTTTACCGAAACTGAGAATCTGCACATCCAGTTCGCCGGTCACCTTTTGAAAGGACAGGCCGCGGTTTGTTGAGCGGAACAAGCCCTTGCGCGAGACAAACCAGATATCGCCGCTGGCGGCCGGAGAAGCCATCAGAGGCCAGGGGGCTTCCCGCCAGGATGGTCGGTCGGCGCTGATATCGCCGGGAAGACCGGCAGTATCCAGGGCGTCGAAGCTGGTGCCGCCGTCGAGCGAAACGAAAACCCTGGAATTTTCAAAATCCATGGCGTAAAAAATATCCGCATCCCGCTTGTCCGCCACGGGTCTGGTATGCCGCGGCAGTCCTTTGACTTTGTTCCAGTGTTGACCGCGGTCGTCGCTCCATAGCGGCTCCGGGGTCGCCAGGACAAAACGCGCGCCATCGGCCGAAACCACAACGGCTATACTGCCGGTTTTACCGTCGTGTTCCGGTTCTTCGAGGGTTTGCCAACTTCTGCCGTAATCGACCGAGTAAGCCAGGGTCGGTCCCCGGCCGCCGGTGCGGTGGGCCGGGGTCCCGCTGCGAACGACAATATTGGGAGACAAGCCGGCATAATCGAGGGTATTGGTATTGGCGAAGACCGGATTGGTGAACTGATTGCGCGGCGAAACGTTCAGGCGCTCGTGTACGAAGCCGCTAAGATCGCCGAAGCCGCTGAGCAGTGCCGGGCCTTCCGGCAGGCTGGCCAGCGTAATAACGGCGGTCTGCTCGATGCCCTGTACCCAAGGTCGCCATTCCATGCCGGTTTTGCTCGCTCCGTCATGAGTGGCATAAAGCGTTGCGCCCGTGGTGTAGGCAATATGACCGGAGTCAAACGGATTAACGGCCAGTCCGGCGATCCACCAGCCGAAATCCGCTGCTTTGTTTCCCCACAGCAGGAAGGGCGTTGTGCTCACGTCCCGGCGGCTGATCGGGCCAATATCCGTCCATCGCTCGCCGCCGTCGGTCGAGCGCCAGATTGTGTCGCCGGGTTGCCAGCGGTTCATGGTCGCCACCAGCAGGGTATTCGGCGTTTGCCGGTCGAGACTGATGGCCATGTAACCGCCGGGTGGCCGATCCCCGCCTTTTTCCGGGCTGATATCCGTCCAACTGTCTGTTCGTGTATCCAGTTTAAACACCGCGCCGTCCGTAACACCGTTCGGGCCGATGCCGTTGCAGTAAGCGATATAAAGCACCCCCCGCTCATCCAGTTCGGCCTTGACCGGCAGCAAATGCGACGGAGGTCCACCTTCCACCGGATGCCAGGTTTTGCCGCTGTCACGAGTTCGGTAAAGATGCCGTTTGCCGGGGTCGGCCACGCCGACATAAATGGTCCGTGAGCCTTCGTCTCGGCCGCTGTCGGGATCAAAAACTACAAAGCTGATGCCCGCATGCGTGGCTTCATGCCGGCCGGGCAACCCCAGTCCCGCATGGGGAAAACTCTCGACTTTGCGCCAGGTGGTCCCTTTGTCGGTGCTGCGAAAAAGACCGTTATGGCGGGAGCCAAAATACAAGACCGAGGTATTATCCGGGTCTATTGCCAGCCGCTCGCCCAGTCCTCGGCCGTCCTCATTGCCGCCCATGCGGAAAGGTACGGGCACGATTTCCCAGGAGTTGCCCCGATCGCGGGATTTCAGAATAGCCGCCTGTTCATGGCGGTACATGCCAGCGGCGAGATAGACAATATCGGCGTCAAGCGGGTCAGGGGCGATACTTTCGACTCCGAAATAGCTGGACTCCGACACGCCGTCTTGCAGCGGCACCCAGCGCTGTTCCGGCTGATGCCAGCGATAGGCCCCTCCCATGTCAGTGCGAAGGTAGGCGAGATTTTTTTCAGCACGGCTGAAGAGGATGTTGGGTGCAAAACCGCCTGCGCCCACGGAGACATTTTTCCACACATAGTCGGTAACCGGGCCGGCCTCAATTCGAGTCGTCGACACTATGATCGCAAAGCCGATTAGCAGGACGCACAGAACAAAATGCCGGCCAACAGTGGATGCCAACAGTTTGGTTTTATTTATATTTTCCATTTATCAAGCTTGCACGGAGCGTTTATGGCTATTGAGAGCATGGGGAAAGCGAGTATAGCCGACAATGAAAAGGAGGGGCGGCCACCGTCGGCATGGTACTTTTTTGATGGGCGCAAATCTTGAGAAGATGATCATGCGCCGACCGATATCGTACAAACTTTATGCCTGGTAGGGATCGATGGTAACGATGCTGCCGTCAGCTCTATAGTTAAGAGGTGTCATTTTCACGGAGCGTAGATGAGTGACCCCTTTGGACAGAATTGAATCATGATAGAACAAGTACCATTGACCCTGATACTCGCATATGGAGTGATGAGTGGTCCAGCCGACGACCGGTTTTAAAATTCTACCTCCATAGACAAACGGCCCGTAAGGGCTGTCGCCCGTGGCATAGCATAGAAAATGCGTATTACCGGTTGAGTAGGAAAAATAGTATTTGCCTTGGTACTTGTGCATCCATGACGCTTCGAAAAAGCGTCTTTCATGGTCGCCCGCCAACAGCGGATTACCCTTTTCATCCAGAATGCCGATTTCCACGGGTGTTTCGGCAAATTGAGTCATGTCGCCGGAGAGGCGTGCGACAATCGGTCCAAGGGCGGGCTCATGATCTTTCGGTTCCTCGTTGGCGGGGTCGTAGACATTGTTTCGGTACTTTTGCAACTGGCCGCCCCAAATGCCGCCAAAATACATGTAAAAGGCGCCATCATCGTCTTCGAATACTGCCGGATCAATGGAGTAGCTGCCCTGGATGGGGTCCGGTTCGGGCTTGAACGGCCCGACCGGCGAGTCGCCGATGGCGACACCAATCCGGAAAATCCCATTTTTGCGTTTGGCGGGAAAATAAAAATAATATTTGCCGTTTTTGCGGGCGGCATCTGGCGCCCACATCTGCCGCTCGGCCCAGGGTACGTCTTTCACATGCAGTGCGACGCCATGATCCACCGCATGGCTGCGAGGATTGTCCATGGACAGAACATGGTAATCCTCCATCCCGAAATGGTCCCCGTTATCGTTGAACGGAATGCCCGCGTCAATATCGTGAGAAGGGTAGATATAGATCTTTCCTTCAAACACATGTGCGGAAGGATCGGCAGTATAGATATGTTCAACCAGAGGTTGCGAAATGGATTTGGCTTTCAGTGCTTCCAGATCAAGGTTTTCGTCACTCATTTACAAACTCGATAAATGTATTGGGCGAGACCATATGCCTATGTGCGGCGAGCGTTAAGTTCGGACTCGATCCGAAACTCCATATGCTTATTGATCTCGTAGAAAAACAGACAGGCAACGGCGATCAGGAAAGGTGTGGAGCAGTAAATGCTGACCGCCAGCTTAATGCCGTTGATGGTTTCGTGATTTTGCGTGGTTGACTGCGCATCATATCCGTACAGGGCCAGAATGCCGGCGACCAGGGCGCCGCCCAGCGTCAATCCTGCTTTCAGGCCGAGGATCATGGCGGAGAAAATGATTCCGGTGGCGCGGCGGCTGTTTTTCCATTCCGAGTAGTCGGCGACATCGGCGATCATGGCCCACAGCAGCGGGATGGTGATGCCGTAAAAAAAGCCGTGCAGAACCTGGGAGATAAACATCACGCTGACGGCGTCGGGCGGATAAACGTAGAACAGCAACAGGGGCACCGTCGACAGGAACAGGGTCGCGCCGTATACATTTCGTTTGCCGAAGCGGTCGGCCAGCATGCGTGAAAAGCCGATGCCGACAATCATCATGATGATTCCACAGCCGTTAAAAAGGCTGAAGGCGGATGTCGCCGCATCGTCCGGCCATTTGAATTCGGTCAGGCCCAAGTTCACCAGCAATGCGTTCAGGTTGCCGATGAACGCGTTGAACTGGATA
>DASVCP010000080.1:0-3727 GCA_036381555.1 Gammaproteobacteria bacterium | reverse complement strand
TCCGAATGCAATTCATCATATCAATATATTTTTCAATAATTCAGGGAAAGCCCGTCTTTTTTATAAATATGATGGGAGCATACGATTTTTGAAAACCTCAGGTAAATCATGATAAAGGAATTCGAATTTTTCCATGGCTTGGTTTTTGCTAGGATACTCCATGCAACGCAGCGCCCTCTTTCTCTTAAGCCTTTCAAGTCGGTTTCAAATTCTTCTTACGTGGTAAATGATGTTATCGGTATTTTTATCAAGTACTCTTCAAAGAGGATGACTCCTTGGAGATTCACATTCAAGGCAGAGCATCAAGCTGAAATCGATCTTATGAGAAGTAGTCTGAAGAACGTTTTTTTGCTTTTAGTTTGCAATGATGATGGAGTGGTTTGCTTAAGCTACTCAGAGTTGAAGCAGCTTCTCGATGACCAGCATGACCCTATTGAGTGGATAAGCGCGACAAGGCACAGGCGAGAAATGTATACTGTGAAGGGGTCAGACGGGAAATTAGACTTCAAGATTGGGCAAAATGAATTTCCAGAAAAAATATTCCAGGAGATTCAGGTATGAAGGAAGAATACCATTTTTCTAATGCCGAACAGGGTAAGTTTTACCGTCCTAATGCTAAGCTGAATTTGCCGGTTTATCTGGATGCTGATGTGCAGGAGTATCTAATGAATAAGGCTAAGAGCAAGGGTGTTGAAGTCAACGATATTGTTAACGACCTTCTTCGTAAGGACATCGCCCTGATTGAAGGCGTGAAATAACTTATAACTGCATTAACCCGCTTGATTGAAGCATTTCTAAAGAACACAAAACAGGGCTGCAACTTCACCGTCAAAGACTTGAGGAGTCTTTTACCGATTTTCGAATCGCGCTGGTCAGGAAATTGCTGTTGGGAATCAGCACGACTTCGGTTTCCGTCTGCAACGTCACATACCGCAGATTGATATCGACTACCCTGCCTTTGACGCCGCTCAGCTCGATCGTGTCTTCCAGGCCGAAGGGCGAGTAAACCACAATCATCATGCCGGCGACAAAATTGGAGATGGCGTCTTTCAGGGCCAGGCCCAGAGCAAAACCTGTCAGGCCCAGGCCGGCGACCAAGGCGGCGACGTTCACGCCCAGCGTGCCCAGCGCGGAAATGACGCCCGCGCCCACGATCACGGTGTTCAGGCTGTTGGCGATCAGCCGGTAGACGCGGCTGCGTTGCATGGTTTTATGCTTTCCCAGCCGTCGGATCAGCAGGGAAAGCAGCCAGCCCAGGAAAGTGGACGCGAGCAGCACGGCCAGCGCGAGCAGCGTTTTCCCGGAGTATTGGGTGATGAGTTCCCGAATCATGGTCTGTTAGTCAATGGTGGGTTGCGGGGAGAATAATACCGTATTTACCCGTCACCATTATAGTTGTGTTTACCCGGCCGGATAGTCGGCGCGTTCCAGCCGGTAAACAAAACAGTCGTCCAGGCCGAAGCGGCGACGTTCGGCGAACCGGAATCCCAACCGTTCATAAAAGCGGTGCGCGCGCACGTTATCAGCCAGCGGATCGATCAGCACGGCGCCCACGTCCGGGTCGGCGAAGCAGCGTGCCAGGGCAAGCCGCATCATTTGCGTGCCGTAACCTTTGCCCAGGCAGTCCGCCTCGCCGATCCAGATATCGATGGCCCGCAGGTTGTCCGGCGCATCACCCCAGTAATGGCTTTCCTCGCGAGCCGGATCGATGATTTGTATAAAGCCTATCGGACGGCCATCGAGTTCGGCAATCAACAGTTCACGCCAGTCCGGGGTTTTGTGTAACTCGGTCTCCCAGCCCCAGTCGTCGTTGGGATCGGAAGCCACGACATGGGGTTGCTCGTCCCAGTGCAGCAACAGCGGCAGATCATCGGGAGTGGCGGCGCGGAGTTTGACGGTCATGTCGGCCGAATGCCATAGCGACTCAATCTTCCGGCAGCCATTGCGGGTTCCAGACGACCTCCCAAAGATGGCCGTCGGGATCCTGAAAGTATCCGGCGTAACCGCCCCAGAAGGTATCGCTTGCGGGTTTGACGATGTGCGCGCCGGCATTGAGGGCCTGCGCCATAACGGCGTCGACGTCTTCTTTCGAGGTGACGTTGTGACCGATCGTAAATCCGATCGGCGATATGGCGGCTTCAGGCAGCCCGGTATCGCGGGCAATACTTTTACAGGGCCACAACGCCAGCCTCAAACCGCCGTTTAAATCAAAGAACGCCACGGCGCCGTGTTCAAACTCCTCTCCTACAATGCCTTCAGTTTGGAAACCGAGACCGTCGCGGTAAAACTCGACGGCTTTGCTCAAATCGTTCACGCCCAGTGTCAACAGGGAAATACGGGGTTTCATGGGTTCTCCTTGGCGCTGCTGCCGATTGACGGTATTCATTGTAATATGCCGGGCTGAAGGCATGAATAGTGCATTCACTCCAGGCCCGGATTCGGGACATAAACGGTTTCAAGGAGCACTCAATGTTTGAAGATACCCATGCTTTCAGCAGCTTTTCAGTGGATGATATCCAAAAAGCCAGGGAGTTTTACGAGAACGTGCTCGGCCTGGAGGTGTCGGAGGATTCCGATATGGATATCCTGATGCTGCACATAGCCACCGGTGTCGATATTGTTATTTATCCAAAGGGCAAGGATCACCAACCGGCAAATTTCACCGTGCTGAATTTCGCGGTTGACAATATTGAAGAAACCGTGGACGAACTCGGGCGGCGCGGCGTACGTTTTGAACAGTACCAGGGCCCTTTGGAGACGGACGACAGGGGAATACATCACGGCAACCCGCTGATCGCCTGGTTCAGGGACCCGGCTGGAAACATTCTGTCGGTGGTTGAGGAAGAATGATAACGTTCAAGAGCAATGGGCAGGAGGCGAATGCCTCCTGCGTTGTTGAGAGCACTGCCTAGTTCGTCGGTAAAGCCGGCGAATACGAAAATATCTGGTTGTCGGAAACCATTGACCACGCCGGTGTGGCATTTTTTATCAATTCCAGTACCGGGTCGCCCTGCGGCTGAATTTCAAAGCTGACGATCCTGCCGGTATATCCGCTGGTTAAATACGGCACTTCGGATTTGACGATATTGCGCTCGCCGTTCAAGCCCACCATGTTAACGATGCCTTCACCCGTAAACGGCTGTTCCGGAACCGGTTCGATTTTAACCCGCATCATTTCCTTACCGGGTGCGCCTATACTCCCGGTGTAGGCGTTTTGTTCTTTGCCGACCGTGATATTTTCCGCAAGACTGTAGGGAAAGCCGAAGTGATTTTGAAGCACCTCCAGGGACTCGGGAGAATCGGTCTTGCCCCAGATCGCGAAATGTCCCGGCGTGCCGTCCCTGCTGTTCAGGTTCCTTATTTCCACCACGACAAACGCGATTTTATAGTCCGGCATACCGGATACCCGTCCGGTGTCATACATTTCAAAAATCGTGGCAACCATCCCATCCTCGTTTGCCAATGCTTCCACTCCTTTGGGTAGCAGCTTCTGTACGTTTCCGGCATGCAGGCTCATTACAATCATAAAAAAGTTTTCCGAGTGGGCGGTCCACGGGGGCGCATACTCCGTTTGCCCGGCAAGGCTCTTACTGCATAGCAGGCACAACATGGCCATCATGAGAGTTGGTTGGATGTGTTTTTTGCCCATTTACTTCTCCTTATGAAGATAACGTTTTGTTATAAAACCCTCGGGGATGCCCCTGGGAGGCAGCGTCCCGTTAAAGCC
>DASVCP010000079.1:0-3413 GCA_036381555.1 Gammaproteobacteria bacterium | reverse complement strand
TCCAGGTTACCGTCACCCGTACCGAGTCCGAGGCCCTGTTGCTGGAAAGCAACCTCATCAAGCAATTCAAGCCGCGTTACAACGTTACCCTGCGCGATGACAAAAGCTACCCTTATATCTACGTTTCTATCGACGACGAATTTCCCCGCCTGGCATTCGATCGGGGCAAGCGGCAGGGTAAGGGCAGGTATTTCGGCCCTTATCCCAGCGCCTCCGCCGTGCGGGAAACGTTGGGTCAACTGCAAAAACTTTTCCAGGTACGTCAGTGTGAAGACGCTTTTTTCCGAAACCGGTCGCGTCCCTGTTTGCAGTACCAGATCAAGCGCTGCACCGCACCCTGTGTAAACCTCGTGTCCAGAGAGGAATACCGGCGGGATGTCGACAACGTTGTCCAATTCCTGGAAGGCAGGAACGACGCGGTGATTCAGTCGCTGGTCGAACGTATGGACACCGCCGCTGAAAACCTGGATTACGAATCCGCCGCCCGCTACCGCGACCGGATCCAGTATTTGCGCCGTGTTTACGACAAGCAATATATCAGCGGCGAGCAGGGCGACATCGATATCATCGCCTGCGCCGTCCGTGGCGGGATGGGCTGCGTGCAGGTTTTCTATATCCGCAACGGCCGCAATCTGGGCAACAAGGCTTTCTTTCCACGCATGCCGGAAGATGCCACATCCGGGGATGTGCTGCAGGGATTTATCACCCAATATTATCTCCAGCACGACATCGCCCGCGAGCTGCTGATCAGTGAAAGCATCGAAGACCAGGCGCTGGTCGAGCAGATGCTCAGCGAACAAGCCGGCCGTAAAGTCACCGTGTCGAGCCGGTTGCGCGGCGAGCGGGCCCGCTGGGTGCGCATGGCGCTGACCAACGCCGAAACCACCCTGGTTGCCCGGCTGGCCTCACGGCAGGGCATGCTGGCCAGGCTGGAAGATCTGCAAAAGCTGCTGCAACTGGATTCGCCGCCGGAACGCATGGAGTGTTTCGATATCAGCCATACGCAGGGCGAGGCCACCGTGGCGTCCTGTGTGGTGTTCGATCAGAACGGCCCGGTCAAATCGGATTACCGCCGGTTCAATATTCGCGACGTCACGCCGGGCGACGACTACGGCGCCATGCGCCAGGCGCTGGAGCGTCGCTACACGCGGCTTAAAAAAGGCGAGGGCAAGCTGCCGGACGTGCTGTTCATCGACGGTGGCAAAGGCCAGGTCGGCGAGGCCCTGAGGGTGCTGGAAGAGTTGCAGGTCGAAGGCGTGCTGGTGGTCGGCGTGGCCAAAGGGCCGGACCGTCTGGCGGGCCAGGAGCGGTTGATCGTGCCGCAAATCGATAAAATTCTACAAACCGCGTCCGATCGACCGGCACTGCACCTCATCCAGTCCATCCGCGACGAAGCTCATCGTTTCGCCATCAGCGGTCACCGGGCGCAACGCAAAAAAACCCGCAACCGCTCGCCATTGGAGGATATACCCGGCCTCGGTCCCAAGCGGCGTCAGCAACTGCTCAAGAATTTCGGCGGGTTGCAGGGCCTGAAAAAAGCCGGGGTCGAGGAGTTGGCGGGAATCAGCGGTATCGGTAAACAGCTGGCGGAGCAAATTTACGCTACACTACACCAAAACTGAAACCGCCTATGTCTTTCACGATACCCAATATTCTCACACTGCTGCGCATCGCGCTGATTCCCATCGTGTTTATCGTGTTCTGGCTGCCGTTCGACTGGGCCAAGCCCGCCAGCGCGATCCTGTTTACCATCGCGGCGCTTACCGACTGGTTCGACGGCTACCTGGCGCGCCTGCTCCAGCAGCATTCAAGCTTCGGCGAATTCATGGACCCGGTCGCCGACAAACTCATGGTCATCGTCGCCCTGATATTGATCGTCAGCAGCAACCCAAGCCTGTGGATGGCCATACCGATTACGATAATCATCGGCCGGGAAATCGCCATATCCGCACTACGTGAATGGATGGCGGAACTGGGCAAACGGGCCGCTGTCAACGTCTCGATGCTGGGCAAGATCAAAACCACCTTCCAGATGTTCGCCATCGCCTTCCTGCTGTACGAACATCTGCTGTTCGGCGTGAATATTTACCGGCTCGGTTTCTGGCTGCTGCAAATCGCCGCCGTGCTGACCATCGTTTCCATGCTGATCTATGTCAAGGCCGCCTGGCCCTATATCGCCGGGTCGGAAAAATAACAGCATTGCCTCTCGCAGAGTTCGCGGAGAGCGCAAAGGGAAAAACGTTAAAAGACGTTCTTCGTGAATTTGTCGCGAACTTAGTCAGAGGCGGAGGTTGATGGGGCTAGATGGGGGGAGTCCTGGGTCCGGGAGGAGCAGTTGGTTTTCTCCGCGCTCTCCGCGGCTCTGCGAGAGGGCCGTTTTTAACGGGCTTGACTATGTACTTTTCCACGCTAAAATAGCCGTCCGCTTGAAACTTTCAGCAAGAATAGCGGCACATGCGGGAATAGCTCAGTTGGTAGAGCACGACCTTGCCAAGGTCGGGGTCGCGAGTTCGAGTCTCGTTTCCCGCTCCAGATACGATGTAACACAGCAAACCTCGGCACCTTATTTTTCACCCAAGCGCCGGGGTTTTTTGTTTGCACCATCCGAGATTTGTAACCCCCGGCACCGCCGGGTTACCATCGCGATCAAAAAAGCCCAAAGGCTGGGTGGCAGAGTGGTTATGCAGCGGCCTGCAAAGCCGTGGACGCCGGTTCGATTCCGACCCCAGCCTCCAAATTCACAAACCCTGGTGCGTATCAGGGATTAATCTTTTATACTACCCGCCCGCATAAAGTGCCGATATAAACCCTGTCAAGAGCAGGCAATAGCGGTTGCGCCCCTGCCCGGGTGGCGGAATAGGTAGACGCAAGGGACTTAACATTTGAGCACCTGGTGTGGAAACACCCAGCGTGAATGGAGTCAAATTCGGGGAAACCTTAACCACCGATGTGGCTGGCAATCCCGAGCTAAGCCCTGGATTTCAAGCACGCACCCTTCCAGGGAAAGTGTAGAGACTTGACGGCTCCTGCCTAAGTTGTGGTTATTAAAACCGGAATACGGCAAAGAGAAAGTCCAGACCCCAAATACGTTTTAGCGAATAAAACGCAGTAGCGAAAGCTGTAGTGGGTATGAAAATCCCTCGGGTGGTAACACCCGTGCCGGTTCGACTCCGGCCCCGGGCACCAAAACCTCCATAGATGTCTAGTTTCTGGCACTCCTGCAACAGGGGTACAGGAACCACCGAACCAAAAATTCTCAATTGGCATAGGACTTATCGAAGGGGCAGCGGTACAGGAACCACCGGTCCAAAAACCTTCAATTTGCACAGGACTTATCGGAGCGACACGTTCCCTGCGTTATCTCATTCACGGCATCCCTCGTGAAGCAGCTCCAGTTGCTTGAAGTGTAGCCA
>DASVCP010000078.1:0-4928 GCA_036381555.1 Gammaproteobacteria bacterium | reverse complement strand
TCCGAAGTTGGAATAAAGCCATAGTATGATCTGATTGTGCCGACCGCATTGGCCTCGATCAAAAGCAGAAGGTCAATGGATTGATCCTGCTTTAGCGGCGCAAGGTAAATATGGTTATATTGAACTCCTTTTTGAGCCTTGGTCCCCTTTGGTTTCTTCGCTTCTTTCAAGGCCTTTAAATCGATATCGACAACTTTGGTTTGGAATCCTTTCTCTGCCAAAGCTTTGCTGAACACTTGTGTAAGCTCTTCCTTGAAAGGCTCAAAGGGCATGGACTGCAAATGACCTCTTATCCCTTTGGCCGCCGACTGATTGATGGCGACATCCAATAGACCTTGCGACCCTACGGAATGAGTGTCCGCTTTCGGCAGTTCGGTCACGAAGATTCCGATAGTTTTGGAGCTGTCCGCCCAGAACTGGGGCTGCAGGGCAACCGGTTTCTGGATGGTTGCGCAACCTGAAAAAAGAACGCCGATAACGGCGATAAAGCCTATCCGAAAAAATAGCCGCATTTGGTTTCTCCAGTTTATATTGAGCAAAGAAGGAATCGGATAGAAGGCTTAATGTTCCCTGATAAAAAGCTTGACCAGCCCTAGAAATCTTTAGCCCCACCCATTCCCTGTGGGAGGAATACTAGCTTTAAATTTATATCGTGGCAACACTTATCACCTTAAGCCGTACCGATTTAAACTCATTCCAGAGATTTTCCGCAAATACTTTCCCATGCCCTCCGCGAGACAGGCGGCTGGGTGGAGAACCGCTCACGCATTAATTGCCACGGGATATGCTCGACGTATGTTTGCTTCCTGAACTGAATACTTGGTGTCACAGCTACCGGTCCGTTCACGGTTAACAACGCCAGTTTTCTTTTTTTTCAATTCTCACCACCGTCGCTAATAATGGAATATGGATTAGTCCTCCCATCCTTCTTATTTTTTAACCGTCCTGAACGGCGACGCCGGCAACCTTTCTTTGTTGATGAGGTTTGCCTCCTGGGGATTGTCGCTCCAGGCGTAACGTACGGCGACCGGCTTGTCGATGCCGGGCCGGCTGACAACGACCTGGTTGCCTTTTATTATCGCCTCGGCGGGCAGGAACCTGTTGTCTGCGCCGGCGACGGTGAAGCCCTGCAACCTGCCGCCGCCCCGCACGGCCAGTCCGGAGCCAATATGGTCGAAGCTGAGTATGACTTTGTTTTTATCGATATGAGTTTCGCGCAAGACCGGGCCCGAGTAAACGATATCCTGCTTGCCGTATACCTTGTGCAGCGCCGCCAGTGCCAGGCGGTGTCCGACGTCATGCTTGTTACGGGGATGAATATCGGCCGGGTCGCCGATATCGATAGTCACGGCCTGGGCGGTGTTCGGCAAGGACAGGGCCGCTAACTGTGATTCGCGCAGTATGGCCCACGGGCTGCTGTCGGCGGTATCGCCGCCGGAGATAAAGTTGGCCAGTTGCACCCAGAGAAACGGGAAATCACCCTGCTCCCAGTCCCTGCGCCAACTGCGGATCATGTCGGCGAACTGTTTGCGGTAGTTGAGCGCTGAATCGGCGTCGTCTGCGTTGGATTCGCCCTGGTACCATATAACGCCCTTGATTGGATACGGCTGCAGCGGATAAATCATTTTGTTATACAGTAACGTTTCGATCTTGTTCTGACGGTCGTCGAAACTCACCCTGACTTCGTCGGCCTTGAACTTCCAGTCCGACAATTTGCGGGGTTCCCGGCCGGGGGCCTGCACGAACACCAGGCCCGGGTCGCCGTGAATGCCGCCGCCGCCCCCGGTGTCTTCCACGCGAATCGAGACGACGTTGCGCCCGTGTTTGAGCGCGTGCGGCGGTACCGAATAGGTCCGGGTCGCATTCCAGGACTGCTCCATGCCACCGACCTCGTAGCCGTTCACCCAGGCGCGGTCGGAGTCGTCGATCTTGCCCAGGCCCAGCGTGACACCCTTGGCGGCTTCCCTGGCGTTCAACTCGAAGGTTGCGCGGTACCAGGCGACGCCGTCCATGCCCTCGAAGCCGGTCTGTTCCCAGAGCATCGGCACCGGGATGGATATCCAGTCGCTGTCGTCGAGCCTGGGATTGGCCCAGACGGCCTTGCCGTCGACGATACCGCCCGCGGATACCGGCCAGCGTTTGAGTTTTTCCCGCACGGCGTCGAGGATTTTTTCCTGTTCCTGGAATACTTCATGGAGCCGCGCGTCGAGGGTACGCTTATTCATTCCCAATGCCTTACCGCTCATCCATGCCTCGATGCGGCTGCCGCCCCAGGACGTGTGCAGCAGGCCGATGGGAATGCCGGTTTCGGCCCGTAGTTCACGGGCGAAAAAATAACCGACGGCGGTGAACCCGCCGGCTGTATCCGGCGTGGCCGATTCCCAACTGCCGCCCGCAAGACGTTCCGCCGGCTTGGCGGCCCACGACTTGGGCACCTTGAAGTGCCGCAGCTGCGGATCATTGGCGCCCTTGATCGCCTCGCTCGCGTTCTGCGCGTCGGCCAGAGTCCACTCCATGTTGGACTGCCCGGAAGCAATCCACACATCGCCGACCGCGACGTTGTGTATGGAAACCTTGTCCTCGCCGCTGACGATATCCAGCGAATACGGCCCTGCCCCGGCCTTATGCGCCGGTAATGTCAATTCCCAGCGGCCGTCCTTGCCGGCTTTCGTGCGGGCCGTTTTGCCGTCAAAAGCGGCGCCGACCGAAGCACCGGGTTCGGCCCGGCCCCAGACGTGCACCGGCAGGTCGCGTTGCAGCACCATGCCGTCACTGAATAACAGCGGCAGTTCAAGTTTCGCCTGGGAGACGGTCGAGACGGACACCAGCAGCATACACAGAAATAAACGGATTGTTTTCATCGGCCTATCCTTCACTGTTGCGGGATACACAATGGGGGGCATGAGCATAGCATTGTTGTTTCATGATCTGACTTTTGAACCACACATTTCCGACCACGGATTGCCCCCGGCGGTTTCTTCTCGTGAAGATGGTTTTAAACGAACCCCGCGACATATTTTGTTTTAGAATACGCGCCTGAGCAAGGATCATTCAGCGTGAAACTCACGCGTCCGTCAACACTCGTGAAACAACAAGGAAACCGCCATGCCCATTTACCAGAATATTACCGAGACCATCGGCCGTACGCCGGTCATCAAGCTGAATCGTATCGGCCCCAAGCATGTCAATCTGTATGTTAAAGCCGAGAGTTTTAACCCGGCGGGATCGGTCAAAGACCGCCTGGCGCTGGGCGTAATCGAAGCGGCGGAAAAAAGCGGCGAACTCAAACCGGGGCAGACGGTGGTGGAAGCCACCAGCGGCAACACCGGCATCGGGCTGGCGATGGTCTGCGCGCAGCGCGGTTACCCCCTGGTGGTGACCATGGCCGAATCCTTCAGCATCGAAAGACGCAAACTGATGCGCTTCCTCGGCGCCAAGGTGGTGCTGACGCCGGCGGCGCAACGCGGCTCGGGCATGGTGAACAAGGCCAAGGAGCTGGCGAAAGCGCACGGTTGGTTCTGGACCCGGCAGTTTGAAAACGAAGCCAACGCCGATTTTCATGCGCGCACCACCGCTGAGGAAATCGTGCAGGATTTCGCCGGCATCGGCCTGAACTACTGGGTGACCGGCACCGGGACGGGCGGCACTTTGAAAGGCGTTTCCCGGGTATTGAAAACGCGCTCGGCCAAAACGCACATTGTGGTTTGTGAGCCCGACGTGGCCGCATTGATCAACAGCGGCGAAGCGCAGGAAAGGCATCCTGACGGCTCACCCGCCGCCACTCACCCCCGTTTCAGCCCGCATCCCGTGCAGGGTTGGACACCGGATTTCATTCCGAAGCTGGCGGAGGACGTTCGGGAGAATATCGATACCCTGCTGCAAATAACCGGCAGCGACGCAATGAAGTATTCCCGCATGCTGGCAAGAGAAGAAGGTATCTTCGTGGGCATTTCCTCGGGCGCGACACTGGCGGGCGCCGTGCAGATCGCCCAGGATGCGCCGGAGGGCAGCAACATTCTGGCGATGTTGCCGGATACCGGTGAGCGTTACCTGTCCACACCGTTGTTCGAAAATATCGGCGTGGATATGAACGAGGAGGAACTGGCGATCTCGAAGTCGACGCCGGGGTATCAGTTCGGATAGTTGAAGTTTATATAGTGTTTCTATAGCTAATAAAGAGAAGTTACTGCTCCCTTGAAGGGAGGAAAGCGAAATTTTCTGAACTGCAAGTTAGAGAGTCGTTGTTATGACCTTCTCAGCCGGCACGAGTAACATGCGCACGCTTCGCGGAATGTGCCGGTGCGGCAGGGTTCGTTACGCGGTGAAAGATGCATTCGAGTATTCGTTGAACTGTCATTGCTCGAACTGCCGGCGCGCGACGGGATCAGCGTTCAAACCCTTTGCCGGCATCCGGCGGGAGACGTTGACCCTGGTGCAAGGTGAAGAAGATTTGCTGATTTACGGCAATGGAAGTAACCACGATGCGCACTGCGGCAAGTGCGGCTCCCTGCTGTACTCGGTCGTGCGCGACGGCCAATACGTTCATGTCACGTTGGGTACACTGCAGGACAACCCCGGCATCTCCCCGACCGCGCATATCTTCGTCGGCTCCAAGGCCCCCTGGTATACGATTACCGACCATTTGCCCCAATATCAAGAGTTCGATTGAGCTCGCAAAAATTGATCAACCAGGCGTTAAGGCTGCCGTAACCAGTGGTTTCTTACCCCCACTGCAATCATCATCGGGTATGAAACCAGATAACTGAACGGCGACGTGATAATCGACAGACCGACCCATACGATGGGGCTCATGTTGTTGGCTTTTGCCAATAACCCCAGGAACACGTAATAAAGCAACGCGCCGGCCGTCATCACAAGCAGCAGAAACACGGGACCGCCGTCTTGCGGAGGGGGCAGGATCCTTAACA
>DASVCP010000077.1:0-3860 GCA_036381555.1 Gammaproteobacteria bacterium | reverse complement strand
CCTCCTGGTCGAGGAATGTGTCATCGTCGAGGTAAAAGCGATTAAAGCGGTGGACGATATCCATACCGCGCAATGTTTGAACTATCTCAAAGCTACGGGGCTACAAATCTGCCTGTTGGTTAACTTCGGCACGCCGAGAGCAACTGTCAGGCGTGTAGTGCACGGTTTTTAAATTCTATGGCAATTGCACTTGGATTATATCGGCGTACCCATCAAGCGGGCATTGAAAAGAATTCATCGGCGGTTAAATATTAAGTTTGTTTGTCGGCAGTTAACAGGAGACAGCAATGCAAAAGCGCAAACTAGGCAGAAATGGACCGGAGGTGCCGGCACTCGGACTGGGCTGCATGGGCATGTCCATCAGCTACGGCGAGCCCAATGACGAAGAATCGATCGCGACGATGCATCGCGCCATCGAGCTCGGCGCCAATCTGCTGGTGACTTCCGACGCCTACGGCAGCGGCGTCAACGAGGCGCTGGTCGGCAAAGCGATCAAGGGCCGGCGCGACCAGGTGCTGGTTGCCACCAAGTTCGGCAATGTTTCGCTGGGCGGGGGCGTGCCCGAGGGGCTCTCCGGCGGTCATCCCGAATACGTGCCGCTGGCGTGCGACCGGAGTCTGAAGCGCCTCGGGGTTGACGTGATCGACATCTACGGCCTGCACCGCGTCGATTCGAAGGTGCCGATCGAAGACACAGTGGGCGCGATGAAGCGCCTGGTCGAGCAGGGCAAGGTGCGTTATCTCGCGCTGTCCGAAGCGGGACCGGAGACCATACGCCGCGCGAACAGGATTCATCCCATCGCCGCGGTCGAAACCGAGTATTCGCTCTGGAGCCGCGATGTAGAGAATGGCGTGCTTCCCGCCTGCCGTGAACTGGGCGTCGGCTACATGGCCTATGCGCCGCTCGGCCGCGGGTTTCTGACGGCAACCATCAAGACGCTCGACAGCCTGTTGCCGAAAGACCGCCGGCGCGACCATCCGCGCTTCGATCCCGAAAACATCAAGCGCAATGCCGAACTGCTGAAGCCGATCGAGGACATTGCGGCGGCGAAGAAATGCACGCCGGCCCAGGTGGCGCTGGCCTGGGTGCTGGCGCAGGGCCAGGATATCGTGCCCATCCCCGGCACCAAGCACCGCAAGTACCTGGAGCAGAATTGCGCAGCGCTCGACGTCAGGCTCAGTGCCGAAGACATCGAAAATCTCAAGAAAGCGTTCCCGCCCGGCGTCACCGCCGGCACGCGCTATCCGGAAAAGCAGATGAAGGCGCTTGGGATCTGAGGATAATTAATACCGGAGCGCGCGGGCGAATCATGCTGCGATAATGATTTGCCACGTCGTCTTCTGGTGCGCGAACGCGAAGGAAGCAGCTTCAAGAATGCCCCGGGATTAACCTGGAGCGCGTTTCAAAAAGACCAAGACAGACGAGGTCACAGAGCACACAGAGTTCACAGAGAGAACAAAAAACTTATTAAAACAACCGGATATGAAACATGTCCCGTTATCGGTTTTACCTCTGTATTTTCTGTGATCTCTGTGGCTAATCCATTTTGTTACGGACTCTTATGAGTTCGACCCGATACGTCGCCCAGGTCCGCGAACAGTACGAGGCATTACCGTATCCGCCCCGGGACCCTGGCGAAGAAAAAAACCGGCTCGTGAAGACGTGGCTCGATGATCTGGCCATGATCAATCATTATTGTTTTTCCGGAAAGCAGACTTTCCGGAACCGCTTTCGCGTATTGATCGCCGGTGGCGGAACGGGAGATTCGACGATATTTCTGGCTGAACAACTGCGTCACACGGATGCCGAAGTCGTCCATCTCGACATCAGCCGGGCAGCCATCGAGATTGCCCAGCAGCGGGCGCAGGTACGAGGCCTCGGTAATATCTCGTGGGTCAATGAATCGCTGCTTTCGCTTGCCGAACTCGGACTGGGAAAGTTCGATTACATCAATTGCCTCGGCGTTCTCCATCATCTGGAAGACCCCGACGCGGGCCTTCGCGCATTACTGAAAGTGCTGAAGGACACGGGCGCGCTGGGCGTCATGGTGTATGCGCAATATGGAAGGACCGGCGTTTACCAGATGCAATCGCTGCTGCGCATGATCAACGGGGATGCGCCCGATACGAAGGCCAAGATTGCCAATGCCAAAGAGGTGCTGGAGTCCGCGCCCGAGACGAATTGGTTCATACGGGGAGAGGATCTTTTCGTCGACCACAAAATCTGGGGCGATGCCGGGATCTATGATCTCCTTCTGCATTCTCATGATCGCGCTTACACGGTAGGCGAACTTTATGATTGGTTCAGTGATCGGCATGGGCTGCATCTCGAGCTCACTTATCCGGGGCGGGGACGTTCCAGCTACCTGCCCGAAATGGTGGTCGCCCCCACTCAACCGCGTTTTTTGGCTTCCGTCGCGGCCCTGCCATTGCGGTCGCAGCACGAAATTGCCGAGCTGCTCAGCGGTTCCGTGATCATGCACACGTTCTTTGCCACGCATTCGGCAGCCGCCAAGGCCCCGTATGGCGACCTGGACTATGTGCCATGTTTTTTCAACGGGCCAAACGGGCCCCGGCTGTCGTCGGTGATACGCCAGAATAATTCGCAACCCTTCATGCTCGCCGATTCGGATACGGGCATTGCCGGGTACCTGAATCCGGGAAAATTCGGGGAACGCATCGTTAACTATATCGACGGCCGCAGGGATTTCAGGGATATATTCTCTCTGGTGAGGGCAGAGCCGGACATTCAGCCGTCCTCTCCAACCGATCAGGAACTGTTTCTGGATTTTCAGGCATTGTTTGATTTCCTGACGTCTATCGATCGCCTGTTACTGCGACACCGCTGCGTTCAATATCCGCAATCAGGTGCAGCTTCGCCCTGAGGCGGGAGGCCGGCCGGCGCCCGGCGCAACAGGAAAGCCCTTTCCCGCCGGGTGGCTTGTGCTTCCAAATTTCGTCCCGGCGCAACCCGGCGCAGGGTTAAAACAAAGTTTCGCCGCGGCTCGCGCGCTCGGCCATTTCCTGCTGAAACTCAGGCGGGCCGTAGGCGGAAACCGACTGCTGGTTGGTGTAAGCGCCGTTTTCCACGATCTGCTCCGAATACAGCAGCGCCCGGTTATGGCTTTCCGCGAACTGCTTCAGCCAGTTGAGCGCGCGCGGCGGAATTCTTTTTCCGACCGGCACGGCGACATCCACCGGCATGCCGCGCCACATCGACTGGCCGAAAAGAACGATCACCTTCGAGTTGTTCGGCTTCATCCAGTCCGGCAGTGGACTGTTGTCCATTTTCCAGCCGCAGATGAAATGAACGCAGGGATCGACCGGGCGATGCGCGTAGTCGTTGCATCCGGAGCCCGTGCTGTGCGGACACGGCCGGCCGGGGTAAA
The DNA here is from genome assembly GCA_036381555.1 of Gammaproteobacteria bacterium. Lineage (GTDB taxonomy): Bacteria > Pseudomonadota > Gammaproteobacteria > HTCC5015 > HTCC5015 > DASVCP01. Next base: position 472 of record DASVCP010000077.1, on the reverse strand, counting down.
CGGGAACGCCATTGACGCGGATTTGCAGCCAGCCGTCGCAGCAGGCGGTGCAGGGCTGGCATTCACGCGGAGCGGGTTGTTTTGCCAAAACAGGGTTCCTGAATGTCGTATACGTATTAAAAATCAAAACCTGATGAAGCCGCCGATAGACGCCGATCAAACCAAGTTCAAAAAATTAAAAAACAACAAACTGCTGGATATCCTTGCCTGTCCGGAGCCCGTCGATTGCAGATCTCCCTCGGCGTACCCGTCAAGCGGGCATTGAAAAGAAGTCATCGGCGGCCGAAGATTCTGTTTTTGGGATAGATCTCGACGACTCATTGCGAATTCCTCAACCCAGATCGGCTCCACATTTAAAGCTATTGCAGATCGCTGTCAACGGGCAATGCCCTGAAAATACTTTGCGAGTTTTGCCAGCGCGTTGTCCCAATATCCATCAGGCGACTGGCGATAGATAAAGAATCCCGGAAAC
>DASVCP010000076.1:0-7807 GCA_036381555.1 Gammaproteobacteria bacterium | reverse complement strand
CCCTTGGCCAAATTGACATGGCATATTTTCATATCCGATAATCGCCTCCAAGTGTCAAATGGTGCTTACTTTGGCTCCCTCTCCCACCCGGAGAGGGAAACTGTTGCACGATACCTGTAGAGCCACAAACTTTTGGTGATGCAGCTAACCATGTGAGGGAATAAAAACAGATTGTCTTCTGTATTTTGTGTGATTCCCTCACCCTCCTGATTCAAGGCCTTACGCATGCGGGTTCTTTGTGTTGTTCCTTCCAATGTGATACATGAAACCGATCAGTTCATCGGCCTGAAAAACAAAGGTGTCGACATTCATGTTGTCACGACCAAAATACATGAACCCGATTACTCGAAACTGATTGCCGCCGGCATACCCGTTCATACGATTCCGCTTCGCGGCCGCCTTGACCAAAAAGCCATAGCCAAAATACGCAAACTGATGGCGCAGCACAAGTTTGATATCGTGCACGCCTTCAATAACAAAACGGTCGCCAATGCACTGATCGCCGCCAAGGGGTTTCCCGTCCGCTTCATCGCCTATCGCGGCATTGTCGGCAATGTCAGTTTCTTCAATCCCGGCTCCTGGATGACCTACCTGAATCCGCGGGTTGACCGTATTATCTGCGTGGCCGAAGCCATACGCCGGTACCTGCTCGACATGAAGTTCCTGTGGCTCAAAATCCCGCCGTACAAGCCGGTAACCATTTACAAAGGCCACGACTTGCGCTGGTATCGGAAACAGCCGCATGATCTGGCGGAATTCGATATTCCAAGCAACGCGTTCGTTGTCGCCTGCACCACCAATTTCCGGCCGCGGAAAGGCATCGATGTGCTGATCGAAGCCTTTAACCGCCTGCCCCGCGAGCCGGATATCCGCCTGTTGCTGATCGGCAACATGGATGCGCCAAAGCTTCGCAAGCTGATTCAGCGCAACAAAAACAGAGACCGGATCACGCTTACCGGTTACCGCAAGGACGCTCCGGAAATCACCGCCGCCTGTAACGCCTGCATCCTGCCCTCCATAAAACGGGAGGGTCTTCCCAAAACCATCATCGAGGGCATGGCCTACGGCGTGCCGCCCATCGTTACGAACTCCGGCGGCAGCCCGGAGCTTGTGGAGCCGGATATCAGCGGCCTCGTGGTGCCGCCGAAGTCGCCCGATGCGATCGCGAACGCCATCTTGTTTCTCCACCGCAACCCCGAACAGGCACGACAGATGGGCGAGGCCGCACGCGAAAGAATCCGAACGGCCTTCAACATCCAGGACACGATCGAAAAAACTTTTGCGTTATACCATGAGCTCTTACCGGATAAAAAAGTGTAACTTATGAGCTACGTTGAACCCGAAGACTCACCTTCAATTTTTACAGGCCGCCATTTCAGCATTCCCAGCAGCAGCGCCAGATTCACCGTAAAAAACGCAATCTGCAGCCTTTTTTCAAGATGATCGTAGGTCAAACCGGAAATCGCGAAGATCGTAATCAGCATCAATCCCGCAAACGCAATATGGCGGCGCGTTTCATCTTCATCGCGCAATCCCTTCCAAAAAACAAATCCGGGTAACGCCAACAGCAGCAACAGCAAGATCAGGCCGGGAAAACCACGGCTCCCCAGCGCGGCGAAATACTGGTTGTGGGGATACTCAAACTGTTGCAGCCATTTCTTGTCGGGGAATTCCTGGGCAACAGCGTCGGTAAAACGCCCGGGGCCAGCACCGAAGACAGGCTGTTTTTTTGCAATCACGACCGAGGCTTTCCATAATTCAAAACGGGTCCCTGTCGATGAGGTTTTCCGATCCTTTTCGAAGTAATCGTAAACTTCCGTATACATTCTTTCCAATCCGTGCTTTGCAAAAGGAAGCTGATAAAACGACACCATCAACACCATGCTGATGGCGACAAAAACTAACCAGGCCTTGGCGCCGCTCTTACGCAGCGAACAAACCAGGATTATCAGTCCACCGACGGCCAGCGCAATCCAACTGCCCCTCACCCCGGAAGCAATCAAAAACGCCAACCCGGCCAGCGAGGCCAGCAATGCTGCCACCGACGCGGGCTTGCAGGAACGCCAGTAACGCATCATTGCAATCCACAAATAGGCCACCAGTGTCGCCACCATCACCGCAATCTGGATCGTATAATGGCCTTCTCCCTGCTCACTGATCGACTTTAAAGCCCTCAAGCTGCCATTCCGGAAAAACAGCACCAGTCCGTCGATGCTGATAATCAGGGCCGCCAACAAAGCTCCGGTCCAGAACAACCAGTCCGGCACGCCCCGTCTTTTGATGAATAGAAACAAGGGAATGAACAGCAGCAGCTTGGCCTGCCGGCCCTTGATATGGGCGTCGCCATGCATGGGCATATCGTTGACCCACCAACTCAGAAAGCTGTGCGCGATCCAAACAACAATGACCGCGATTAATGCCCATTCAAGCCTGTCCAACCCGGCCGGCGAAACCTGCGCCGCCCGGCGCACAAATATCAGCGCGCCAAGCGCGATCAGAACCGCCAGATAGAGGCCGTTTTTTGCTACGCTCCAGTCTATGCCGATAAAACAAAAAAACAGCAGAATCGCGGCGGCAAATACTTTGTCCGCACCGCTTCCGGTTCGCCAATAGAGGGCAACAGGGTTTGTCATCAAGGGCAAAGCTTGGTTACAAATATTCCGTTATCAACGGGAAAGCACATATTCCGTGCCGCAGTAAGGGCACAACGCTTTCCCCGATGTCGAATCCTCCAGGGGAATATACACGCGCGGATGAGAATTCCACAGCGTGGTTCCGGGCATGGGGCAGTGAATGGGCAGCTGATCGCGCCGCACGGTTACCTGTTGCTGGGCATTTGGAGTAGAAGCTGATGATGACATCACAATCGCGACAGTAAATTCAAGTAATACGATTAAACATAAGCCAGCCAGTCTTCATAGCCGGCCAGCTTGCCGTGTACCAGGTCGAAATACATTCTTTGCAGCCGTTCGGTAACCGGCCCGCGAACGCCCTCGCCGATGACGCGGCCGTCGATTTCCCGTATCGGCGTGACTTCCGCGGCGGTGCCGGTAAAAAACGCTTCGTCCGCGATATACGTCTCGTCCCGGGTTATCCGCCTCTCGCGAACAGTCAGCCCCAGCTCGCTGGCGAACGCGAATATTGTCTTGCGCGTAATGCCGTCCAGGCAGGAAGTCAGCTCCGGAGTGTATAAAACACCGTCGCGAACGATAAAAATATTCTCGCCGCTGCCTTCGGCCACGTAACCCTCGTTGTCCAGCAGCAGTGCTTCGTCGTAACCGCCGGACATCGCCTCGTTCAGAGCTAGCATCGAATTCATGTAGCTGCCGTTGGACTTGGCCTTGCACATGTTGATATTGACGTGATGGCGGGTAAACGACGAGGTTTTGATGCGAATGCCTTTTTCCAGCGCGTCCTTACCCAGGTATGTGCCCCACTCCCAGGCGGCGATCATGCAATGCACCCGCAGGTTGTCGGCCCGCAGGCCCATGCCTTCGGAGCCGTAAAAACACATCGGCCTTATGTACGCGGTTTGCAGGCCGTTTTCCCTGACCACTTTGAGTTGGGCTTCGTTCAGCGCCATGGCGTCGTACGGAACCTTCATGTTCAGTATCTTCGCCGAATTGAGCAGACGGCGAGTATGATCCTGCAGCCGGAAAATGGCCGTCCCCCGCTGCGCCTTGTAGGCGCGCAAGCCTTCGAACACGCCCATGCCGTAATGCAGCGTGTGCGTAAGTACGTGCACCTTGGCTTCCCGCCAGGGAACCAATTCGCCATCCAGCCAGATGAAGCCGTCTCGGTCGCTCATAGTGTGGGACATCGATCTTTCACTGCCGTCACAAATAAAGCGGCGATTCTAGCCGATACGGCGAGTTATGCCTATTCCCGCATGGTTCTTTCCCAAATCCCGGCAACGGCTTCAATATAATTCCTGGAAAGATCGATATTTCGCAGCACCGCCGACTCGCCCTGCAATGCCAGGCGGTGCGCGTTTTCCCGTAGATGCTTGTAGGCGTCGGTCAGCAGCGCGGCATCCCCGGCCGGAATCAGGCCGAAACGGCCGAACTGTTCGAGTATGCGGATATTGTCCGTCCATTCGGTCAACGCAGGATAATCCCTCGCCCAGGCCAGCACGCCGTACTGCACCATGAACTCGATATCCGCGATCCCGCCCCGGTCCTGCTTTAAATCGAATTCGCCTTGCCGGCTTTTCGCCAGTTCTGCGCGCATGCGGTCACGCATCGCCCTGATTTCGCCGCATAAGGCCTTGATATCGCGGGGCCTGGTCAAAATCTCATGCCTCAGAGCCCTGAATGCCTCAGTGATAACCGGCCCGCCCACTACCACGCGCGCCCTGACCAGCGCCTGGTGCTCCCAGGTCCAGGCGCGGTTGCGCTGGTATTCGGCGAAGCGCTCCATGGAGCTCACCAGCATGCCGGCCGCGCCGTCGGGCCGCAAACGCACATCGACTTCGTACAACACGCCGCCGACCGTCTGGACGCTCAGCAGGTGAATCAGACGCTGGGCCAGCCGCGCGAAATAGGTTTCATTGGCGATCTGACGTTCACCGTCAGTCAGCTGGTCCCCACCCTCACTGTTATGCAGAAAAACCAGATCCAGATCGGAACCGTAACCCAGTTCGATACCGCCCAGCTTGCCATAAGCGACCACCGCCAACTCCGGATGGTATTCACGCCCGCCGGTTCGGCAAACCGGCCGGCCGTACTTGGCCGTGGTTTCATTGACCGCCATGGCATGCATTTCGTCTACAATGGCTTCCGCCAGCCAGGTCAACTGATCGCTGACCTTCATCAAGGGCAACCGGCTGGTTACATCGACCGCGGCCACCCTCAGGGTTTGTTCCTGCTTGAAGTGACGCAGAGCGTTCAGACGCTGCTCCTGGTCTTCATCGGCGAGATTTTTGACCAGTTCCCGCAGTTGCGAGGCCAGTTGCCGGCGATCGGGCAGTTGGTACAGCAATCGACTGTCCAGCAGACTGTCCAGCAGAATAGGCTGTTGACGCAGGTAATCGGCGATCCAGCCGCTGGCCGCACACAGCTTGACCACCTGCTGCAGCACTTCCGGGTATTCGATCAGCAGCGCGAGATAGACCGCCCGCTGCACAACGGCTTCCAGCAAAGCCAGCACCCTGTGCAGAGTATCGGCCTGGGCGTCAGTGGCCGCGATTGCCTCGAACAGCAACGGCAAAAGCTGCGCCAATCGCTCCGCCCCTGTTTTGCCGATATGCCTGACCGCATGGCTTTCCCGGAATTTGCCGATCTCGGCCAGCACCGGCTCGATGTCGGCGAATCTCAATCGTCGCAACAATGCCTCCTCGTCGACTCGCCGCAAACGGCCTTCGATCAACGCGGATAACTGCAGGGCATACTCATCCGGCCGGGAAGCCTGTTCGCCTGAAAAAAATATGTCGCCGAACTGTTCGCTGACTGTCTCCCGGTGTCGCTCCAACGCATCGTGAAATGAATTCCAGTCGGCGAACCCCATCGCGTAGGCCAGCCGTGCCTGCTCCAACGCATCCCTGGGAAGATTGTGCGTCTGTTGATCGTCGACCATCTGCAGGCGGTTTTCCGTATCGCGCAAAAAACGATACGCCGCCAGCAGCCGCTCAACCGCCTCCACCGTCAGCAGGTAACGCTCACCGAGGATCTTCAGCACTTTCATGATGGAGCGATTGCGCAACTCCGGCTCGCGGCCGCCGCGGATCAGTTGAAACGCCTGACCGGTAAATTCGATTTCGCGTATGCCGCCGGGTCCGAGCTTGATGTTGTTCCGCAGACCCTTGCGGCTGACCTCGCGCTCGATCAGCGCTTTCATTTCGCGCAGCGACTGGAACGCCCCGTAGTCCAGGTAGCGCCGGTACACGAACGGTCTCAGCATGCTCATCAAATAATCCCGTTGAGCGGCGTCACCGCATACCGGTCTGGCCTTGATCAGCGCGTAACGTTCCCAGTCCCGGCCCTGGTTCTGGTAATACGATTCCATGAAATCGAACGACGTGACCAGCGCTCCGCTGTCCCCGAACGGCCTGAGCCGCGCATCGACGCGAAACACGAAGCCGTCGGGCGTGGCCTCGTTGAGAAACCTGATCAACAGTTGCGCCTGCTGGGTAAAAAATACCTGGTTGTCCAGCCGGCGCTGCCCGTCGCCCGCCCGGGTCTGACCGTCGTCGGGATAGGTGAACATCAGGTCGATATCGGAGGAATAATTCAATTCCCCACCGCCCAGCTTGCCCATGGCCAGCACGATCAGACTCTGCGGTTCGCCGTCGTCATTTTCAGGAACACCGTGGCGGCCTGACAGTATTTCATAGGCTTTGGCGTGCGCCTGCTGCAGGCAAAAATCCGCCAGCGCGGTCAACGCGGCCAGCGTCTCGTCGAGGCCGGCATCCCCCAGCAAATCCCGCAAGGCAATTCGGACCATTTCACGCTGACGGATACGCCGCAGTCCCTGCATGAACGCCGCTTCATCGGTACTGGCCAGCATTTGCAAATCGGTATCCCGGCATTCCGGGCCGTACTCGGCAGTGCCGCCATCCGCCGTTAGTAATTGTGTCGCCAGAGAGGGATTGGCGACCAGGGTTTTGGCCACGAATGGGCTGCAACAAAACGCACGGGCCAGCTTGTCCAAACCGGCTTCCGATAGAAATGGCGCATCGTTGCCGGCCCCCAGCCACGCCGCTTGCCATTGCTCCAGCCAGGATCGTCCCTGCGCCGCCAGCTCGGCCTGCGCGGGCCAGGCCGCCAACCGTTTACTCGCCATGCCCACTCCCCGGTAAAAAAACTTTCACACAATCTCCCTTAGCCTTTGCATCTCAAACAAGAATGTTTATCATTTACATTTACAACTATATTGCCAAAGGTCATTCCTCCATGCAGATATTCTCCCGGCTGGCCTGCCTGGGCCTGATGTTTACCCTCACCGGCCTGTTGGCCGCCTGCGACACGCAACAGGAAGAGGTCAATATCTACTCCTACCGCAACGAGCGGCTGATCAAACCAATCCTCGATCAGTTTACCGAGGATACCGGAATTAAGGTAAACCTGGTGACCGGTGAAGCGGACGCGCTGTTTCAGCGGCTGCAATCGGAAGGCAAAAACACACCCGCCGATGTGCTGCTGACCACCGACGCCGGCCGGCTTTACCGCGCCAAGGAAGCAGGTTTATTGCAACCGCTCGAATCGCCCGTCCTGATCGCCGCGATACCGGCGCCGTTGCGCGACCCCGACAACCAGTGGTACGGCCTTTCGTACCGGGCGCGGGTGGTGATTTATAACAAGGAAAAAGTGGACCCGGCGGAACTGTCGACGTATGAAGACCTGGCCCACGAAAAATGGCGCGACCGTATCTGTATCCGCTCGTCCGGCAATATCTATAACCAGTCGCTGCTGGCCTCACTGATCGCCCACCTGGGCGCGGATGCCGCACAAGCCTGGGCGCAGGGCGTCGTCACTAACATGGCGCGGCCGCCGCAGGGTAACGACACCAGCCAGATCACAGCCGCCGCCGTGGGCGAATGCGACCTGGCCGTCGCCAACACCTATTATTATGGCGGGTTGTTAAGTTCCGAAAATCCCGAGGACCGGGAAATCGCCGGCAAGGTGGCGGTGTTCTTCCCCAACCAGAACGGCCGCGGCACGCATATTAACGTCAGCGGCGCGGGCATCACCCGTTACGCTAAAAATGCCGGCAACGCCAAGCGACTGCTGGAATACCTGGCCGGCGACAAAGCCCAGGCCTGGTACGCCCAGGTGAACCACGAATACCCGGTCAAACCCTCGGTAGAGGT
>DASVCP010000075.1:0-9162 GCA_036381555.1 Gammaproteobacteria bacterium | reverse complement strand
TAAGCTATAGCGGTCGTGGTGAGCTTTTGACTCTGACGGCGGTGGAGCGCCAGGCGCAGCTCGGCGAATTGAAGGCCAAGGCCCTGTTCAGCGGTTTGTACATGAATGAGTTGCTGCTGCGTTTGTTGCATCGCAACGATCCGCATGACAGCCTGTTCGATTTTTACCGGCGTAGTTTGCTCGAATTGGCCGCTCACCCCGAAGGGATTGAACCAATTTTACGGCGATTTGAATGCAATTTGCTGGTTGAGCTGGGTTACGGGCTGACGTTGGATCACGAAGCTGCAACGGGGAAACCGCTTTCACCGGCTCATGTTTATTATTATGACATTGAACGCGGTCCGTTGCCCCTGGAGCGTGCGCCCGCAGCCGCTCAGCCCCGCGTCAGCGGGCGCTGCTTGCTGGCGTTGGCAGCCGGGAGTTTTGACGATCCCGAAACCGGGAAGGAAATGAAAGCCCTGATGCGTCACGTGCTGGCCCATCACTTGAATGGACGTCCGCTCAAAAGCCGGGAGCTGTTTATTTAGAGGTTGTTTGGCCACTACAAAAAGCTAATTCAACCGTGAATGGCAGAAATATGATCCTTTCAATTTCCGCATTCCCGCCATCCATGGCAGTCAACGCGAATTCGCGCGAATCGAGGAAAAACAATGTCTAGATAAAAATATTCGGGTTTATTAGCGTTCATTCGCGGTTCCCTGTTTCTTTCGTGGTTCCATATTCTCTTGCAGCAAGTATGAATCCTGAACCCTCTACCGATATTTATAGCCGTGCAGCCGAGGTGTTGATGATCGCGGAGCCGTCGGTGAAATGTGCGGCGATCGGAAAACTTTATTCGCAGTGGCGGGCGGGTGAGATCGGCTTTGGGCCGTCTCCTGTTGATGAAGATTCTTTGCAGGAACCCGGCAGGCCGGAAAGGCCGTTTTTGGTATCGCCGCGTGACTTGCCCAAACGTTCCCTGCATACCGAAGACGGGCGACGGGTGCTTATGCACGCCATTGCTCACATTGAGTTCAACGCGATCAATCTCGCCTGTGATGCTGTTTACCGGTTCCGTGAAATGCCGGTTGAGTATTACCGGGACTGGTTGAGCGTGGCGGTCGATGAAGCTCGGCATTTCATGCTGTTGTCGGAGTATCTGAATTCCCAGGGGTGCGCCTATGGGGACTATCCCGCGCATGACGGTCTGTGGGACATGGCGTTGAAAACCCGCCATGATGTGTTGGTCAGGATGGCGCTGGTGCCTCGCGTTCTGGAAGCGCGCGGCCTGGACGTGACACCGCGGATGATCGAGAAGCTGCGGACAGCCGGTGATACAGCGGCCGTTGACATACTCGAGATAATTTACCGGGAAGAGATCCGGCATGTCGAAATCGGCAGCCGCTGGTTTCGCTATCTTTGTGAACAACGCGGGCTTGAGCCGGAACGGACTTTCTTTGAGCTCGTCGAGAAGTATCTCGCCGGCGAGTTGCGCGGACCGTTCAATATAGAAGCTCGGGCGCGAGCGGGATTTACCCAAGGGGAGTTATCGCGCCTGATGTGCAGATTTTCCCGTCAGTAAACAAATCTACAGGTGTCTTTATTGTCCCATATACAAAGTATAGGAGTAGTGAAGTATAAATGTATGAGAGAAAAACTCCCTGAATACTTCCATACTTTAATGCTTCAATACTCGATTCGCGGCCCGGCATGGCTTTTTAGAGTAAAGCCGGTTTCGTCGTAGTACAGCACACTGCTTTGCTGGTACCAGTCGCCCAGCACAATGCGGGTGGCCGGTTGCCCGTCCAGAACGAAGTTGTGCACTCCGGGGCGATGGGTGTGGCCGTGAATCAGCAGGCTAACATCGTGTTCGCGCATGGCCTGCTCCACCGCCCGCTGGCTGACGTCCATGATGTCTTCGGGTTTGTCCTCAGTGGCTTCTTTGCTGGTTTTGCGCAAGTTCATGACGATTGCGCGGCGTTCCGCCAGCGGCTTAGCCAGAAATTCGGCTTGCCATTGCGGATTCCTCACCATTTTCCGGAAAGCCTGGTATTCCACGTCGTCGGTGCAAAGGGTGTCTCCGTGCATTAACAGCGCACGCCGGCCGTAAAGGTCGATCACGGCGGGGTCCGGCAGCAGGGTGAGGCGGTAACGATTAACGAACTCCTCGCCGATTAGGAAGTCCCGGTTGCCGTGCATCAGATAAACCGGTTCCGTCCCGCCGAGTTCCCGTAACTTGTCGAAGGCGGCTTCCAGTCCGTGATCGGGGTCATCATCGCCGATCCAGTATTCGACGAAGTCGCCCAGTATATACAGCGCGGCTGCCGAAGTTTTGGCCTGGTCCAGCAGATTGACAAATTCCTGAATAATGTCGGGCCGCTGTGTATCCAGATGTAAATCCGAGATGAATAGCGTGGTCACCTTACTCGACCGTCACCGATTCGATAATAACATCCTCGTTGGGCACATCCTGGTGGCCGGCTTTGTTGCCGGTCGGCACCTTTTCGATGGCGCGGACCGTGTCCATACCCTCGGCCACGCGGCCGAACACACAGTACCCCCAACCGGAGGCCGTGGGTGCGCGGAAATTTAAAAAGTCGTTATCATTCACATTGATGAAGAATTGGGCGGTTGCCGAGTGCGGGTCCGGAGTTCGGGCCATGGCGATGGAGCCGGTTGTATTGCCGATGCCGTTGTCGGCTTCGTTTTTTACCGGTGCACGGGTCGGCTTTTGTTGCATGCCCGGCATAAACCCGCCGCCCTGGATCATAAACCCCTTGATCACCCTATGGAAAACCGTCCCATCATAGAAGCCGCTGGCGGCATATTGGAGAAAGTTTTTGCAGGTCGCCGGCGCTTTGTCTTCGAACAGCTCGATGGTGATGTCGCCGTGATTAGTCTGTAGTTTGATCATCAGGTTGTCCTTTGCTCGTTGCTGGGGTGGGTTTGGCGGTGTCGGTTTTGGGGCCGGCAGTCACCCGGCTGACTCCTTCAATGACTACGGGCGCCTGGGGCGCATCGCTATGAAAGGGACCTGCCGGGCCGGTCGGTGTTTTGGCGATTTCATCAACCACTTCCATGCCGTCGACTACTTTTCCAAACACACAATAGCCCCAACCTTGAGGGGTTTCAAACCGGTAATCCAGGCGGGTATTGTCGACCGTGTTGATGAAAAACTGGGAAGTCGCCGAATGTGGCTGGGGAGTTCTTGCCATGGCGATAGTGCCTCGCAGGTTGCTCAGGCCGTTATTCGCTTCGTTCTTGATCGGCGCACGTACCGGTTTTTGCTGATAGCCCAAGCTGAAGCCGCCGCCCTGAATCATGAAGCCGTCAATCACACGATGAAAGATGGTATTTTCATAAAAGCCGCTGTCGACATATTGCAGGAAATTGGCGACTGTCTCCGGCGCTTTATCCGGATAGAGTTCCACCACGACGGTCCCATAAGAGGTGTCGATGGCGACTTTGGGGTTGTCTTTGGCAGCCGAGGCGGTTGCAAAGCAAAAGTTAACGATAAAAACCAGTAAAGCAATACCTGCTTTGATCATGTGTTGCCCCCCATCCAAATGGCAATGATATGTGCTAGGCCGGTTATGATAATGCTATTCGCAGTGCCCTGAAAGGCTTACATGGCTATATGGGGAGCGGTGGGTCCCGTCAGGTTCAAGTATGCGCGTATTTCCGTTACTATGCGCGCCAGTGGGGGAAGCCCTTCCAAGCAGGTGAGAACAGATGACACTCAAAATCTATAACACTCTGAGCAGGACCAAGGAGGAGTTCCGGCCCATTGAGTCGGGCAGGGTGCGAATGTATGTGTGCGGGATTACCGTCTACGATTATTGCCACCTGGGGCATGCGCGCATGATGGTGGCCTTCGATGTTGTTTACCGCTATCTCAGAGCAAGGGGTTACAAGGTCACTTACGTGCGCAACATTACCGATATTGATGACAAGATCATTCTGCGCGCCCGTGAAAACGGCGAGTCGGTTGAGGCGTTGACGGAGCGGTTTATCCAGGCGATGTACGAAGACTTCGATGCTCTGGGTGTTTTAAGGCCGGACGTTGAACCAAGGGCTACCGAAACGATTGAACCGATCATCGATATGATTCGTATCCTGGTTGAGAACGGTCACGCGTACCGGGCTGGAAACGGCGATGTCTATTACTCGGTGGATTCGTTTGAGGGTTATGGCAAACTTTCCGGTAAGCAAAGAGACAGCTTGTTGGCCGGAGCGCGGGTCGAGATCGGAGAGGAGAAGCGCGATCCGTTGGATTTTGTACTGTGGAAGTCCGCCAAGCCCGGCGAGCCCGCCTGGGAGTCGCCCTGGGGCGCCGGCCGGCCGGGGTGGCACATCGAATGCTCGGCAATGTCCACCAGCCAACTGGGACCGCATTTCGATATTCATGGCGGGGGATTGGATTTGCAGTTCCCTCACCATGAAAATGAAATCGCTCAAAGCGAAGCCTGCACCGGCCAGATTTACGTCAACTACTGGATGCATAACGGTTTTGTCCGGGTCAACGAGGAAAAGATGTCCAAATCCCTGGGCAATTTTTTCATGTTGCGGGATATTCTGAAAATTTATGCACCGGAAGAAGTCCGTTTTTTTATCATCAACAGTCACTATCGTAGTTCCCTTAACTACAATGATGAACAGCTGGACGGCGCTCGTGCCGCCTTGACCCGCCTTTATACCGCTTTACGCGGGCTGCCTGTCGTTGAAGTCGGCGGTTATGGGGAGGCATATCGGCAGCGCTTTTACGAGGCCATGGATGACGATTTCAATACCCCCGAAGCGTTGGCGGTATTGTTCGACCTGGCACACGAGATTAATCGCCTCCGCAATCAGCAGCCGCAGGTTGCCGCGCAGGCCGGCGCTCTGCTGGTGCTGCTGGGTGGTGTACTGGGGATCCTGCAGGCGGACCCCGAAGCCTATCTTCAGGGGGTGCCCGCCGGACAGGACATTGATGAAGCCGGTATCAACGCACTGATCGAGCAGCGAAATCAGGCCCGCCGCGACAAAAACTGGGCGGAAAGCGACCGAATCCGGGATTTGCTCAAGGATAAGGGCATCCTGCTCGAAGACGGTCCCGGGGGGACCACTTGGCGTCGGGGTTGATTTCGATTAAAAACACATTAACCACGGAGGGCACGGAGAACACAGAGGAAAAGAAGCCAAAAGAAAGTGCGGGAAAGATTGCCGTTTAAAGGCAATGAGTTTTTGTTCTGTCGTTGGAAATTCAGTTTTTTATTTTTTAACTCAGTGAACTCCGTGTTCTCCGTGGTTAAAAATTATTTAAACCCGCTCGGACAGTTCGCGGGCCAGGAGGGTGTTTTTCAGCAACATGGCGACGGTCATGGGGCCGACGCCACCCGGTACCGGGGTGATCCAGGCCGCCCGTTTGGCAGCGGCTTCGAATTCCACGTCTCCGGCCAGCTCGCCGTTCTCCAGCCGGTTCATGCCGACATCAATCACCGTGGCGCCGGGTTTCACCCACTCGCCGGGAATGATACTGGGTTTGCCCACGGCCACCACCAGAATATCCGCGGCTTTGACGTGAAAGGCCAGGTCTTCGGTAAACCGATGGCACACGGTTACGGTGGCGCCTTTGAGCAGCAACTCCAGCGCCATGGGCCGGCCGACGATATTGGACGCGCCGACCACCACGGCATTTTTGCCTTTGACGGTTGTACCGATACTTTCCAGCAGTTTCAAAATGCCGAACGGCGTGCAGGGTCTTAAAACAGGAATTCTCTGCGCCAGTCTTCCGACATTGCAGGGATGGAAGCCGTCAACGTCCTTGCCGGGGGCGATGTGGTCAATAACAGTGGTGCTATCGATGTGCGAGGGCAGCGGAAGCTGTACCAGGATGCCGTGCACCGCCGGATCCCGGTTCAGGGTTTCAATGAGTTGCAACAAGTCCTGCTGGGAAGTGCTTTCAGGCAGATCGTAGGCGAAGGAGTGAATGCCGACTTCCTCGCAAGCTTTGCGCTTGTTGGAGACGTAGACCTGTGATGCCGGATCGTTGCCCACCAACACGACGGCAAGCCCGGGAGAGGTTTTGCCCTGACGAGCAAGCTCTGCGATTCGTTGCGTGATTTCGGCCCGGGTTTCGGCCGCAATGGATTTCCCGTCTATGATTTGCGCTGTCATGGCGCGCGATTGTCTCACGGCCCCGATGCCAGCGACAAGCCAAGTGACGGGGGATGAGAGGAGCTATATAATTTGGCCCTTTATACGTCGCAGGGTTTGACCTGCCGTGACGGCATGCGTATTATCGCGGCCCGTGTTGAGGCCGGCATGCGGTAGCGCGGGACCACCGAGTCGGGGCATAGCGCAGCTTGGTAGCGCATCTGCTTTGGGAGCAGAGGGTCGCAGGTTCAAATCCTGCTGCCCCGACCAAAAGCTCCACAGATTTGTGGTCTTGATGCAATGCATCAGCGGTACAGGAACCGCCGAGCCAAAAGCTCCATAGAGCTGTGGTTTTGACAGAAAGCATCAGCGGTACAGGAACCGCCGAACCAGAAACTGTCAATTGGCGGATGGATTATCGGAGCTAGTGACAGCGGCACGGGACCATTGAGCCCAGCTCTACAGATTTGTGGTTTTGGAGTGGAAGTTACAGCGGTACAGAAACCGCTGAACCGCCGGCAGGTTTTGAAGCCACTCCCGTACCCAGCCGGACTGCCTGCCCGGCAGGAGAAAGATTTACCAGCCCGGTTCGCCTTACGCGCCTGTAGCTCAACCGGATAGAGCAACGGCCTTCTAAGCCGTAGGTTGCAGGTTCGAGTCCTGCCGGGCGCGCCATCTGCGGGGAAGAGGCGGCTCTCCGTGCAGGAACGGTAGCTGCTTGCAAGCCGTTACCAAAAGCCGCAGACTTATCCGGCACAAGGTAGAACGAGTAGACGTATTTGATTTGTTATGGTGGGCGTAGCTCAGTTGGTAGAGCCCCGGGTTGTGATCCCGGTCGTCGTGGGTTCGAGTCCCATCGCTCACCCCATTTTCGAGGACAGAAAGCGGAGCCCGAATGTTTGACTCCGTATTCGGTTCTCAATCGTCTGAATGGGCCGTTAGCTCAATTGGTAGAGCAGTTGACTCTTAATCAATTGGTTGTAGGTTCGAGTCCTACACGGCCCACCAAAAGCTTAGGGGTCTGTGATCTTGGCTGCATAGTAGCGGTACAGGCAGATAACAGCTCCCTTGCATTGTCTGCATTCCCTACATCCATGTAGGTTGAACCACTGAGCCAAAAGCTCTGGGGGTCTGTGATTTGGCTGCATTAGTATCCGCGGTAGGGAACCACAGGACCAAAACTTTCCCGGCGGCCCGGGAATCGACCATTTGGCAGGCAGGGTATAGGAACTCCAGGTCCGGGTTCTGACATACGTATCAGGTTAACAAGGCCCCTTTACTCACAAGTGGGTGGCCAGAACGGATGGAGGCATGTCCCTCCCTCCGCGGGCTCGAGCGGTCAGTAACGGCTCGGAACCCACGGGCTTCGAGACGCGAAAGTGGCGGAACTGGTAGACGCGCTGGATTTAGGTTCCAGTGGGGTAACCCGTGAGAGTTCGAGTCTCTCCTTTCGCACCAAACGCTCCACAGATTGTGAGTATTGGCAACCATGGTAGCAGCGGTCGGGAACCGCCGGACCAAAAGCTCAATAGATGTTGAGCTTGGCACAGGAGTAACAGCGGTACAGGAACCGCCGGACCAAAAGCTCCATAGACGTTTAGCTTGGCGCAGGAGCAACAGCGGTACAGGAACCGCCGGACCAAAAGCTCCATAGATGTTTAGCTTGGCGCAGGAGCCACAGCAGTCGGGAACCTCCAAAAGTTCCACAGATTTGTGGTTCAGGGGCGGACGTATCAGCGGTACAGGAACCCGCTGAAAGCCACCGATTTGTGGTCATGGCACGGGGAGTAGCGGGGAAAACCCGAACCAAAACCGGGGAGAGGGCTGGTAGGCGGTGCCGAAACCCGAATTGCCTGCCTCGATCCCACGTGAGCTAATCTTTAACCAAAACCTTGGGTGTATGGACCAGACATCTGCTATAAACCGTAACCTCCACAACGACCACCAAAGCCCACTCAAAGTCCTGTAAACTTAGCCCCTATACGGATCAGGGCCGGAGCGGGGAATATGCAGTATGACGGCAATTTTCTTGACCAATTAAAGCGGAGTTTTAATAAATGCAAGTCTCGTTGGAAACCACGCGCGATTTGGAACGCAAGCTGACAGTTCAACTGCCGTCTGAGCAGTTTCAAAAAGCGTACGAAGCGCGGTTGCAGTCATTGGCCAAAACAACCAGGTTAGCGGGCTTTCGTCCCGGGAAAGTCCCTCTGAAAGTCATCAGGCAAAAGTTCGGCAACAGCGTGAAGCAGGAGATTCTCACCGATCTCGTTCAGCGAGGTTACGGGGAAGCTCTGAGGCAGAAGAATCTAAAGCCTGCCGGAGTGCCTCAAATTGACGCCAAGCCACCCGCGCAGGGTGATGATTTCAAGTTTACAGCCGTGTTTGAGGTGTATCCTGAGGTCAAGCTGGCCGATTTAAAGAAGCTGAGCATAGTCCGTCCCAAAATAAGCATCACTGAGGCGGATGTCGATACCATGCTTGAAAAGTTACGTAGACAGCAGGCTCGTTGGGAGACGGTGGAGCGGGCGGCAAAGTTGGATGACCAGGTTGTGATCGATTTCCAGGGGACTATCGATGGCGAACTATTTGAAGGCGGTAAAGGCGAGGGTGTCCCGCTGATATTGGGTTCCCAGCGCATGATCGAAGGGTTTGAAAAGGAGCTGGTCGGTATAAAGCCGGCTGAAACGCGTACTTTCAAGCTCAAGTTTCCCAAGGATTACGGCAATGCGTCACTGCAGGGTAAGAAGGCTCAGTTTCAGGTGACCTGCAAAGAGGTCCAGGAAAGGGTTTTGCCGGAGGTGGATGAGGCGTTTATCAAATCGTTCGGGACTGAGGACGGCAAGCTGGAGACGTTCCGGGACCAACTCAAGGACCATATGTCGCGTGAACTGGAGGAGAACCTTCACAGCTATATCCGGCGCCAGATAATAGACGGCCTGATCAAGCTGCACGATGATCTAAAACTGCCGAATGTAATGGTGAATTCAGAAGTAAGGCAGTTGCAGCAGCAGACTTTTGAACGCCTGGGCCTTAAGGAGGCCGATCTCA
>DASVCP010000074.1:0-2064 GCA_036381555.1 Gammaproteobacteria bacterium | reverse complement strand
ATAGACCATCGGCTCGGGGTGGATGTGTTCCCACTTGCTGATGTTTTCCGCGGTAATCGAATTGAAGTGCCGTTTTATCAGGGCGATGCCTTGCTGATCTTCACCGTAAATGTGCGCACGGTTCAACGCCGTGCCGACCAGAAAGGCGTCCGCGAACGCCTCTTTCAGTGCCGGGGCCTTATCCTCGTTCGAGGAAATGGCGGACTTCGGTGTCTTATTGGTACTCGCCGACACGTCGGCGGTGGCCGACGTTGTATCGGTGTCCGTCGGCTGGCTTTTTCCGCAGCCGGACAGGGCCAGTAAAAACAGGGCGACAGAGAGAAGAATTCGCATTGTTCACCTCGAGTAGGGGGGCGGTGGTTATAGTCATAGAGAATAAAAGCGCCGACCGCGATTGTCCAAGATTATCGGCCATTTGACCGAAATCCGGCTATAATTCTCCGACTGCGGCGGGCGGTTAGCTCAGCGGGAGAGCACTGTCCTCACACGACAGGGGTCGCTGGTTCGATCCCAGCACCGCCCACCAATGCCGTCAGTCCCTGTCGGGAAGCGGCCCAAGTCGGGTCAAGGCCAGTGAAGGCCGTTTAAATCTGACGGTTTCTTGCCGCCGTCGTGATGCAACGGTGGCTAAAGTTATCGATCCATGGACTGTTTCGTGCTGTCCGACGACCGCCAGGGAGGGCGGAAGTGCAGAAAACGAAAGGAGCAGTTATCTGCCTGCTGATACAGCTGAGGATTAGCAGAGAACTGTGGAGCCCGGGTATGTGCCGCCGTCGTGATACAACGGTGGCTAAAGCAATAGAATTGTGGACTTTTTGGTGGAGCGGAGGAGGATCGAACTCCCGACCTTCGCATTGCGAACGCGACGCTCTCCCAGCTGAGCTACCGCCCCACACCAACCGGAACATTCTAGAACAGAAATCCGCCCGGCGGTATCCTGTAACATTCAATTTGAACCGCGGACGCGGACAATGAACAAAACCCAGATTAAAAAAGGTCTCGACGCCATTGCCTCGGTGGACAAGCACGTGGCGAAAGCGCTGGACGTGATCGGCTACCCGAAGCCCCGCCTCCGGCCGGCCGGGTTTGAAACGTTTCTGGAAACCATCGTCAGCCAGCAGATTTCGGTCAAGGCGGCGGCGTCCATTCTGGCGCGGGTGAGAACGCTGCTGCCGGTGTGCGACGCGGAATCGCTGCTGGCGATTCCCAACGATCAACTGCGCGCAGCGGGCCTGTCGCAGCGCAAAGCGGAGTACCTGCAAGGCCTGGCGCGGGCGATTGTGGACGGAAATTTCGCCCCGGAGAGCCTGGATAAGATGGACGACGAAAGCGCGATCGAATCGATAGTCCGCCTGCGCGGTTTCGGCCGCTGGAGCGCCGAGATTTACCTGATGTTTTCGCTGGGCCGGCCGGACATTTTTCCGGCCGACGACTTGATCCTGCAAGTGTCGCTACAAAAAGTAAAAAGGCTCAAAACAAAACCGACGCCGAAAGTTGCGCGTCAGAAAGTCGAGCACTGGGGGCCGTGGCGCAGCATGGGCAGTTTGTTTTTGTGGCATTACCATCATAGTACGCTGCCGGTAAAATAATCTTTGATCACCCGCCTTAGCCACCAATCTCCGCCGCACTCGACCCGGATTCCGCCCACTTCTCTTTGACTTCCAGGATATCCGGCAGAATCGAGAAAAACAGTTCGACCAGTTCCGGATCGAAGTGCGTGCCGCGTTGGTCATTGAGGTAATCCAGCGCCTCCTGATCCGGCCAGGCTTTCTTATACGGCCGCTCGGTGGTAAGCGCGTCGAACACATCGGCAATGGCCACAATGCGTCCTATCAATGGTATTTCCTTGCCCGCCAGGCCCTGGGGATAACCGGAGCCGTCCCATTTTTCATGATGCGTCAGGGCGATGATACGCGCCCACTCGAGCAATCTCGATTTGTGCTCGCCGATAATCTCCGCGCCGATTACGGGATGCCGGCGCATCACCGCCCACTCTTCCTTGCTGAGCTTGCCGGGATTGAGCAATATGCTGTCCGGAATGCCGATCTTGCCGATATCGTGCAT